>NZ_DBMACH010000002.1:0-283336 GCF_057861365.1 Enterocloster sp. | reverse complement strand
TTTGACGGGTTAATTGAGTGATGTTATGGCTGCATGGATCAATTTTCAGATTCATGGTACTGTTATCAATTCAGATACTGTTCCGTGAATAATTTAGGTTAAATCAATAATGAGTGCAAAAAATCGTTTCATAATCCTATCTCCTTGCTAGCCTTATAATACTCTCTGTCAAATTGAAAAGAATCTGCCCATCTCCAGGCAGATTCTCCCAATGTCTATCATATCATGCTGTCTACTCCAAAAATCCCCGAAGTCTCATATAGTCCTTGATCAGGACGATCATCTGGTCATAGTCAATGCGGCTGGCGTTGATGGGCAGGTCATAGTTTTCCATGTCCATCCAGTTGCGGCCAGTAAAGTAGCGGTGGTACTCGGTACGGGTACGGTCAATGCGCTTCATCCGGCGCAGGGCCTCTGCCTCGTCTACCTTATCCACATCCATAATGCGGCGGACTCTGGTAACGGTATCCGCATATACAAAAATACGGATCACATCATCCAACTGATCCTGAAGCACATAGTTGCCGCAGCGTCCCACAATGATGCAGTTTTCTGATGCAGCCAGCTTGCGGATGACAGAGGACTGGAAACGGAACAGATTTTCCGGAGAAGTGATTTTATGGCCGTTCTGGGCGGGTTCTGACAGCTCCGGCTTTATATTAGTCACAATGCGGTACAGCAGGTTATTTCCCGCCTTTTCATCTGCCAGACGGAAATACTGCTCCCCGATGGCGCTGGTCTCTGAGGTCATCTTCAGGATTTCTTCATCATAGAAATGGATTCCCAGTTCCTTTGCCAGACGTTCGCTGGTTAAGCGTCCTCCGCTTCCGTACTGACGTTCTACCGTAATTACAAAATGTTTGCTGCTCATAGATTTATGCCTCCTTTTTCGGTTAGATCACATCAATATGACACATTTTCATAGCGTTTAAAGCATTTTCGTGGCTTTGTGGAGTTACGCCGGCACAGCAGTCCGCCTTTACGCAGATTTCCGCCTCTGGCGTCTTTGCCTTGATCAGCAGGGCATTTGAGATCACACAGATATCGGTACACAGTCCAAGAAGCTCAATTCTTTCATATCCGCCTGCTGCTGCATACTCTGCCAGTTCGGGGCTTCCAAAGGTAACTTTCTCAAAGCGCTTTCCGTCAAACTCCCTGAGGCCTGCATCCAGCTCCCAGCCTTCTGTTCCCTTCAGACAGTGAGGAAAGGAAGCTTTTCCCCCTCCATGGTATCCATGTAATCAGGACCATGGGTGTCCAGGGTAAATACAACCTCATCCCCTGCTTCCCTGTATTCACAGATCCGTTTCCTTACAGCCGGAACAATCTGCTGTGCTTCCAATGTACCCAATGCTCCGTCTATGAAGTCCTTCTGCATATCTACAACCACTAAAAGTTTCTTCACGATTCTGCTCCTCCCAATGATCTTGTGTGTAAACTTTCATTTTGTACTATAATAATACCACAAATTTACATCTTGGGGAATATAAAAATAAAAACACAAAAAGTAGTTGACAAATGGCGGTTCCTGTATTAGTATACAAAACAACAAGCCAAACCATTGAGAAAGAGGAGTAAGCTTCCAAAGCATTTTCACAGAGAGCCGCGGGTGGTGGGATCGCGGTATTAGGCTGGCAGCTGAATGGACTTTCGAGGGCGGTCCTGAACGATACAGACATACCGGTTACGGCAGTCGATGTAGGGACTGACGGATTCTGCACCCGTTATGCATGCAGCGCATATGATAGTATGTGAGAGTGGACTATTTCAGTCAATTTGAGTGGCACCGCGGATTCGATTCGTCTCAATTACAACCAGGTTGTAATTGGGACGTTTTTTTATTTTCATGATCAAGGAGGAAAATATTATGAGAAAATCAATGGCAATCCTTTTAACAGCAGCTATGAGCGCATCCCTGTTGGCAGGCTGCGGCTCCTCTTCCCAGAGTTCATCCTCTGCCCCGGCAGAAAAAACAACCGCGGACAGCAGCTCCTCTTCCAAAGAAAATGCAGATGCTGCTCCGGAAGAAGGCGCAGACGCATCCTACACCATCGGCATCGGACAGTTTGCAGAGCATGGCTCTCTTGATAACTGCCGAGAGGGCTTTATCCAGGGACTGGCGGAGGCAGGAATTGAGGAAGGAACCAATCTTACCATCCTCTACAGCAATGCTCAGGCAGACGGCGGTACAGCCAGCCAGATTGCCAATACCTTTGCAGGGAAAGATGTTGATTTAATGTGCGGCATTGCAACGCCCATGGCACAGGCACAGTACAGCCTGGCAATGAAAACAGATATCCCCGTTATCTTCACCGCAGTAACCGATCCCGTTGCAGCAGAGCTGGCAAATGCGGACGGAACTCCTGTAGGAGAAATCACCGGAACCAGTGATAAGCTCCCCATTGAACAGCAGCTTCAGATGATCCGTGAAATTCTTCCCGATGCAAAGAACATCGGAATCATGTACACCACCAGCGAGGTAAATTCCGAATCAGCCATTGCTGAGTATAAGGAACTGGCGCCAAAATACGGCTTTGAGATCATAGATTCCGGTATCTCTTCCTCTGCTGATATCCCGCTTGCTGCCGATACACTTATCGGAAAGGTGGACTGTATTACTAATCTGACAGACAATACGGTGGTTGCTTCCCTTCCCGTTATCTTAAGCAAGGCTTCCGCCAAAAATATCCCTGTATTCGGAAGTGAGATTGAACAGGTAAAGATTGGCTGTCTGGCAGCTATGGGACTGGACTATATTGAGCTTGGAAAGCAGACCGGACAGATGGCTGCAAAGGTATTAAAGGGCGAGGCAAAAGCCAGTGAAATGAATTACGAAACCATCAAGGAAGCAGCTTTTTACGGCAACACAGAAGTAGCGGAAAACCTGGGAATCACTCTTCCCGAATCGCTCACCAGCTCTGCCGTTGAAATGTTTGACACTATTGCACAATAATTTGGAGGACGATCATGACAATCATCTTGGGTATTCTTGAAGAAGGCCTGGTTTACGCCATTATGGCCCTGGGCGTTTACATTACCTATAAGATCCTGGATTTCCCGGACCTTTCCGTTGACGGCACCTTTCCTCTGGGAGCTGCCGTCACAGCCGCAGGCATTGCAGGAGGCTTCCTCTCTCCTGTGGCCGCCCTTTTCGTATCCTTTTTAGCCGGCGCTCTGGCCGGATGCGTCACCGGCCTGATCCATGTGAAGCTTAAGGTCCGCGATCTTCTCTCCGGCATTATTGTCATGACAGCCCTCTATTCCATCAATCTGAGGATCACGGGAAAAGCGAATCTTCCGATTTTCAGCAAGGAAACTATTTTTTCAAATGAATTTCTCTCCGCAAACGTACCGGAAGCTTTTAAGCCCTATACCACCACACTGATTCTTCTGGTACTGGCCGTGCTCTGCAAGGTGCTGCTGGACGCCTATTTAAAAACAAGATCCGGCTATCTGCTCCGGGCGGTAGGCGACAACGAGACATTAGTCACTTCGCTTGCTAAGGACAAGGGGCTGGTAAAAATCATCGGTCTGGCAATTGCCAATGGCTTTGCAGCCCTGGCCGGCTGCGTATACTGCCAGCAGAAAGGCTTTTTTGAAATCTCTGCCGGCACAGGAACCATGGTGATCGGTCTGGCAAATGTAATCATCGGAACACAGCTTTTTAAGCGGTTTGGCTTTGTAAAATCCACCACAGCCGTTATCATCGGCTCTATCCTCTATAAGGCCTGTGTCTCTGCTGCTCTTCTTGTAGGCGATCTGAAGATTGCCGGCCTGAACTTGTCTGTCCCGGTTACTGCTTCTGATTTAAAACTGATCACCTCCGTACTGTTTTTGATCATCCTTGTATTAAGCCCTGCGGGCGGAAAGAAGGTAAAGAGCCATGCTTGAGCTGAAACACATCCATAAATACTACAATACGGGTACGGTCAACGAAATGTGCCTGTTTGAAGACTTTAACCTGACAATCCGGGATCACGAATTTGTATCCGTTGTAGGAAGCAATGGTTCAGGAAAGACTTCCCTTTTAAATATCATCTGCGGCAGTATCCCTTTAGATGAAGGGACGATCCGCATCGGCAATGAGGATATTACTAAAATGGCAGAATACAAACGCCAGCGCCGCATCGGCCGTGTCTACCAGAATCCGGCTATGGGCACCTGCCCCTCTATGACGATTGCAGAAAACATGGCATTGGCAGACAATAAGGGCAAATTTTTTAATCTGCGCCCCGGAAAAAATAAACAGCGGATCGATTTTTACCGTGAAAGCCTCCGCACACTGGGTCTGGGACTGGAAGATAAGATGGATGTAAAGGTAGGCGTTCTCTCCGGCGGCCAGCGCCAGGCCATGGCGCTGCTTATGTCCACCATGACTCCGATCGAATTTCTGATCCTGGATGAGCACACGGCTGCACTGGACCCAAAAACCGCAGAAACCATCATGGAGCTCACAGACCGCATTGTAAGGGAAAAGAATCTGACTACCATTATGGTAACCCACAATCTGCGCTATGCAGTGGACTACGGAAACCGCCTGCTGATGATGCATCAGGGCAAGGCCATTATGGACAAAGCGGGAACAGAAAAAGAAGAAACAAGAATTGATGATATTCTGAAAAAATTTAATGAAATCAGCATAGAGTGCGGAAATTAGTAAAAAAAGAATCAGGCAGCCGGCCATTTCCGGCAAAGCCTGATTCTTTTTTATGGGATTATTCTGCAAATACCATGATTTTTGTGGCTGTATTGTCATCTCCCGACCATACGACCACCTTTTTACCCTGGGTCAGATCATCCAGAGTTACAATATTTCTTGTAAGATATGGGAAAATGTCACAGTCCTCTGCCAGAATGTACTCTGTGCCGTCTGAAGCCGTAAGCACCGTCTGGGAGCTGCCTGCATCTGTAATGACAGAGTCTGCCTCCACATAATCAGGCACCTTAAAATCCGCAGGAATATTGGCAAAAATGATAGCAGCATTGGTCATGGGCGGAAGGCTCATCGTCATAGCCGGACCAATGTACGCATAGATCGTCTCCCCATCCTGGATATCCTCTAATGTAAGGGGCGTACCAGAAACTGCATCCAGGATCAGGGTGGATTCCTGAGAGATATTTAGGATGATCTCTCCCTCAGCGCTCACGCCGGAACGGTTATCAATGGAAAGACGCCCGTCCTCCATATGGGATGCCGAACCGTAAATCCGTACAGGCTGCAGCTCCTCGTTTGGAGTTTCTTCCATGTTTTCAATGGGGCCCGTTACCGCTTCCACTACTGTAGCGGCCTCAGCAGACTCTGGTTGAGATGCATCTGCCTGAGTCTGGGCACTTTCTGCTTTTGTATTCATGGCGCAGCCGCTGATCCCGATCACCGCTGCCGTGCAGATTGCTGCTACGCAAAAATAGTATCTTCTCAATGTAATCACTCCTTTAATCACGGTTTCCCGCCGGTTACATTTTGAAGTATATACTATTTTTCCCAAAAATCCAATAAAGTAATTCTTAACATTTCTGACGTAAGAATTAAATTACCGTCTTCTCTCCTATCTTGCCATCTCGCTCTGAGGACCGGACTGGTTATGAGCTTTGATGATGGTCTGGATCTCTTCCAGATTAGAGGACGGAAGATCTCCCGGAATGGTATTCTTTACTGCTGCGGTAGCATTTCCGAAGGCAATGGCCTTTGAGCAGTCGCCGCCGCTGCTTAAAAGCCCGTAAAGCGCACCAGAAATATAAGCGTCTCCGCTTCCGATCCGGTCTACCACCTCGATATCCCTATATGGCTCCTCCTCATAATAGGTATCTCTGGCAGCATCATAGATTACAGAACCGAAGGTATGTCTCTTGGGGCTGTGTACAATTCGCTGAGTGGATGCCACAATGGAAATCGGATACTCCTCCGTAAAGCTCTTCATCATCTCTTTTGCTGTGCCTGTCTTTAAGAAGGTAAGGCGTGCTGTATCCTCAGAACAGAAAAAGATATCAACATACGGAAGAATCTTAAGGATACACTCTCTGGCCTCATCTCCGCTCCATAAGTTGCCGCGGAAGTTTACGTCAAAGGAAACCAGGGTTCCTGCTTCTTTAAAACGCTTGATCATCTCAATGGTTGTCTCACGAATCTGCGGGCTTAAAGCAAGGGTGATGCCTGTGGTGTGGAAACATTTGGAGGCAGTATAGACCTCTTTTGGAATCTCGTCAATATTGAGGCTGAAAAAGGAACTGTTCATACGGTCATAGATCACCTTTGGTTTTCTGGGATATGCTCCATTTTCATAGTAATAAATGCCAACGCGGGCAGAGGGAGAATCATCATACATAAAAAAGTCATCGCTGACGCCAAAGGAACGGATCTTTCCCTTCATAAAGCTTCCAATATCATGGGAGGGAAGCTTGGAGATAACACCAGTGCGAAGTCCCAGCAAGGAAGCACCTACCGCCACGTTTAATTCTGCTCCGCCTACCTGCTTTACAAAGGTATCACCTCTTGAAAGGCGGTCGTTATCCGGCGGAGAAAGCCTTAAAAGAAGCTGTCCAAGGGTCAGAAGATCAAAGCTTCTACTCGTATATTCTGCCATATTTGTATCCTCCTAAATATTTTTCATTAAATGACAGGGAGCCTGTCTGAAAATCCATCTTTGAAACGCAATTTTCAAACAGGCTCCGCTGTTTACAGAGTATATATTGTGTTCGTAAAGTGATTATCTCTGAACACGGCCAGATCCGTCGCCGCCTGCCAGATTATCAACATCTGCACGGGTAACCAGGTTGAAGTCGCCAGGAATGGTGTGCTTTAATGCGGAAGCTGCTACTGCAAACTCCAGAGCTGCCTTCATATCCTTGCCGTCAGCCAGACCGCAGATCAGACCGCCTGCGAAGGAGTCGCCGCCGCCTACACGGTCAACGATTGGAGTGATATGGTACTTTCTGGAGTGATAGAACTCACGGGTCTTTCCATCCATGATGCATGCAGACCAGCCATTATCGGAAGCGCTGTGGCTTTCACGCAGAGAGCTGATGATATACTTGAAGCCAAACTTATCAGCCATCTGATTGAAGATATCAACATAGCCTGCCAGCTCCAGCTCGCCGGAGGTAACATCTGTGTTGCCTGGCTTGAATCCAAGAACCTTCTCAGCATCCTCTTCGTTGCCAATGCAAACGTCTACATACTGCATCAGGTTAGTCATAACCTTCTGAGCCTTCTCGGAGGACCACAGCTTCTTACGGAAGTTTAAGTCTACGGAAACAGTTACGCCGTGAGCCTTAGCTGCCTTTAAAGCTGCCTCTGTCAGCTCGATTGCTGCATCGCTGACAGCTGGAGTAATACCTGTGAAATGGAACCAGTCAGCATCCTTGAAAATCTCATCAAAGTTGAACTCATCTGCTGTAGCTGTAGCGATCGCACTGTTTGCACGGTCATAAACTACATTGGAAGCTCTCATTGCAGAACCGGTCTCTAAGAAGTAGATACCCAGTCTCTCGCCGCTTCTTGCGATATGCTTTGTACCTACATTGTACTTTCTTAAAGCTGCTACTGCACAGTCACCAATCGGATTTGCCGGTACTGCTGTAACAAACTCAACATCATGGCCATAGTTAGCCAGAGATACTGCTACGTTAGCCTCGCCGCCGCCGTAGTTAACATCAAACTCGTCTGCCTGGATAAATTTCTCATTATTCGGGGTAGATAATCTTAACATGATCTCGCCCATGGTAACGATCTTTGCCATTTTTATAATCTCCTTATTCTCTTACTCTATCTGCGCCGCCCGGATCAGCCGGGCGGTGGCTTCTTTGTCTCAGCGAAATGATTTCTTATTTAGCTCTTGCTGCAGCTACTGCGTCTACAAACTCCTTAGCCTTTGCGGTAACAGCTGCGAAATCGCCGGTCTTAGCGCCTTTTGTTAAGCTGCTTCCGGTTCCAACTGCGTATGCGCCTGCCTTGATCCACTTGTCAACGTTATCAACATCAACGCCGCCGGATGGCATGAACTCACCCTGAGGAAGGGGACCCTTGAAGGAGCTGATTGCTGCCGGTCCTACGATATTGCCTGGGAAGATCTTGATTACGTCGCATCCTGCCTCCATAGCTGCAATAGCCTCGGTTGGAGTCATAACGCCTGGCAGCATAGGTACTCTGTAGCGGTTGCACATCTTGATTGTCTCAAGGTTTAAGCCTGGGCTTACTACATAGTTAGCACCTGCCATGATAGCCATTCTTGCAGTCTCAGGATCCAGAACAGTACCTGCGCCGATTACTACCTTATCATTATCCTTATATTTCTCTACCATATTTGCGATCAGATCAATGGGGCTGCCCTCATCAACGGTCATACAGATCTCGATGAAGTTGATGCCGCCGGCTACGATAGAATCGATCACCTTCTCGCCCTGCTCCAGGTTCTTTGCACGAACCACAGCTACCAGACAGTCTTCTTTCAGTCTTGCCAGAACTTGTTCTTTTTTCATTTCTCTTCTCCTTCTTTCATCTTTGTTCGTAAATACGAATATACTTCATATTTACGATTTTTTATAATTAAATTCTAATAGTTACCGCATGATTTGTCAACAGGAAACCAGCGAAAAAATGTACATTTTTACACGCAATCCGCCCATTATCTTTTACCTATATATCCCAAAAGCCTTGAAAGCATGGCGGCCTTTTCACAGACTCTTCGTCCCAGCGCTTCATAATCCTCTGTTGGCTTATAAAGGCTGGAAACGCTGATCGCTCCCATAACCGTTCCATCCGGGCCAAAAACCGGAGCGCCGACACATTCCATATGCTCCTCCAGTTCTCTGGCGTCCAGGGCATAGCCCTTTTCCTTTACTTTTTCCAGTTCATCTAGAAAACAGGCCTTATCCCGGATGGTACGTTCTGTAAATGCCCTGAAATGGATCCGCTCCGTAAGAGCCAGCCGCTCTTCCTCTTCTGAATAAGCCAGGATCGCTTTTCCAAGTGAGGTGCAGTAAATAGGGTTTTTAGTGCCTACCGTGGCTGTTGTGATAATGGGATTTTCCGGCTCATATTTACAGATATATACGATCTCGTCATCCGCCCGGACGCCGAAGAATACGGTCTTTCCCACTTCTTTTGAAAAAGCCTTTAAAACCGGGTCTATGGTTCCGATAAAATCCATATTGTTGGTATAATTGATTCCTACCCGATAGGCGGTAAGCCCTATGGTATAACGCTGCTTCTGCTCTCTGGCCACATGAACCATCCCCGTATGCACCAGAGTTGTAAGAATATCATAGGCGCTTGTCTTTGGGATGGAAAGCTGCTCACAGATCTGATCCAGCGTAATGCCGTCCGGCTTTTTTGACACCAGTTTTAATATATCCACCGTCCGCAGTGCCGTCCTGTTTAATTTCATCGTGTCTCCTTATTATATGCAGTCCGGACTACCTGCCCGGTTCATTTTACAGGGTCACGCCCTGTTTAAAGATAGCCATATCATGGAAACCTGCTTCCTCAGATTTTACCTTGCGGCCGGAAGCAACCTCCAGCACATAGCCAAGCAGTTCCTCTGCCAGTTCTTCCTTTGTCTTATCCTCGACCATACGGCCTGCGTTAAAATCGATCCAGTTATTCTTGTGGCCTGCAAGCTTGGAATTACTGGAAATCTTTACAGTAGGAACCGGGGATGCAAAGGGTGTGCCGCGGCCGGTTGTAAAGAGCACCATATGGGCGCCGGACACAGCCAGGGCCGTAGCTGCCACCAGGTCATTGCCGGGAGCACTTAAAAGATTTAAGCCCTTTACCTTAACCGGTTCGCCGTACTCCAGCACTCCCTTTACAAGAGCGCTTCCGGACTTCTGGGTGCAGCCTAAGGACTTGTCCTCCAGAGTGGAAATACCGCCCTTTTTGTTACCGGGGGATGGATTTTCATAAATGGTCTGGTTATGGCTTGTGAAGTAATTTTTAAAATTATTGATCAGGTCTACGGTCTTGTCAAAAAGTTCCGGAGTTGCACAGCGGTTCATAAGAAGGGTCTCAGCGCCGAACATCTCAGGCACCTCAGTCAGGATCGTTGTACCGCCCTTGCTTACTAAAAGATCGGAAAATGCTCCTACTACCGGATTGGCCGTGATTCCGGAAAGTCCGTCGGAGCCGCCGCATTTCATGCCGATAATCAGCTCGCTGGCATCAATTTTCTCTCTGGAAAATGCTCCTGCATAGACTGCCAGCTCTCCGATCAGCTTCATGGCCTCCTCCATCTCGTCCTCTACATCCTGGCACTGGAGGAACTTCACTCTCTGTTCGTCATACGCTCCGATATAGTCCATAAGCACAGGAATATTGCTGTTTTCGCAGCCCAGTCCCAGAACAAGCACGCCGCCTGCATTTGGATGGTGGATCATATCTGCCAGAACCTTACGGGTATTCTCCTGATCGTCTCCCATCTGGGAGCAGCCGTATGGATGCTGGAATGCGATCACGTCCTCTACATTACCTCCCACAAATTTCTTAGCAGCCGTTTCCAGGGCCTTTGCAATGGAGTTCACACAGCCTACGGTAGGAATGATCCAGATTTCATTGCGGATTCCTGCCTTCCCGTCGGTTCTGCGGTAGCCTTCAAAATATGTGTGCTCTGTGGGTTCTACATCCTGATGGCCTTCCGGCTCATAATCATAAGTAAGAACATCTCCAAGAGCCGTCTTCACATTATGAACGTGAACCCACTGTCCCGGCTGGATATCCTCCTTGGCAAAACCGATGCGGAAGCCGTACTTTACAACCTCTTCTCCGCTCTTTATTTCCCTCAGCGCAAACTTGTGGCCCTGGGGGATATCTTCCATAAGGGTCACTGCGGTTTCTGCCGCCTGCAGTACCTCTCCCTTATTTAAAGGGCGCAGTGCAACGGCAACATTGTCATTCTGATTGATCTTTACAATATCCTGCATGATCGCTTCATTCTCCTGTTCTTTACTTGGTGCTCTCTGGCCTGACAGTCTTTTGGGGATGCCGGTCAGGTCTATGTAAGTGCTTACATTCATTTTATCCATTTTCCCGTAAGAAGTCAATAAAAAAATAGAAAACTCTTGCAATATTTTCCGAAAAAATGTATAATAAAGTTAGCTTGTAAGCGCTTACAGAATGTGAGGTTATTCCATACATGAATATATATGATGTATCAAAACATGCCGGAGTATCCATTGCCACGGTTTCCCGTGTATTAAACGGCAATCCCAATGTCAGCGAGCGTACCCGTGAAAAGGTTCTGCGCGTCATGGATGAACTTGGCTATACACCCAATGTATTTGCCAGAGGACTGGGGCTTGACACCATGCAGACCATAGGGATCATGTGTTCCGATTCCTCCGATCCCTATCTGGCCGGTGCCATCTACTATCTGGAACGGGAACTTCGCAGCCATAACTATGATTCTATTCTCTGCTGTACGGGTTATGATCTGAAGGTCAAGCAGAAGTATTTTAATCTGCTGCGCTCCAAGCGTGTAGACGCCATTATTCTGGCCGGTTCAAAATTTGTGGAGCTTTGCCCCAAGGATAATGATTATATCTTAAAAGCTGCACATGATATACCTGTCATGCTTGTAAACGGTTATCTGGAGGGGGAAAATATCTACAGCACAGTCTGCGATGATTATTCTGCTGTGTATGATGCGGTTTCCCGGCTGATCCGTTCCGGAAGCAGGCGGATTCTTTATCTGTATACCAGCTATTCTTACAGCGGGTTAAACAAGATGGATGGATATAAGGCAGCTCTTACTTCCTGCGGACTTCCCGTGCGGGAGGATCTGATCCATCAGTGTCCCAAAAATCTTGAGGATGCCAGAGACCTGCTCCTAAGACTGTCGAAACAGGGGATTGACTTCGATGCAGTTGTAACCTCGGATGATTCCCTGGCAGTAGGAGCGGTTAAATACGCCCATGCAAAAGGGATTTCCGTACCAGACCAGCTCAGTATCATCGGCTATAATAATTCTCTTTTATCCCGCTGTACAGATCCTGAGATCACCTCTATCGACAGCCGGGTGGAGACATTGTGTACGACTACAGTAAAAACACTTATGGAAGTTTTCAGCGGCGAATCTGTGCCCAGCCGGACTACGATCGCCTCTGATCTTATAAAAAGAAACACCACAAACTTTTAACATTTAAGGAGGCTCTACTAAAATGAAACAGTTTTTAGACAAGGATTTCTTATTATCTACCGAAATGGCTCAGAAGCTTTATCACGACTATGCTGAGACCATGCCTATCCTGGACTATCACTGCCATATTAATCCCCAGGAAATCTGTGAGGACCGCAAATTTGAGAATATCACTCAGGTATGGCTGGGAGGCGACCACTACAAATGGCGTCAGATGCGTTCCAACGGCGTTGATGAAAAATATATCACCGGCGACGCTACGGACAGGGAGAAATTCCAGGCTTGGGCCGAGACCCTTCCAAAGCTGATCGGCAACCCCCTGTACCACTGGAGCCATCTTGAATTAAGAAGATACTTCGGCTACGAGGGCTACTTAAACGGCGATACCGCTGAGGAAGTATGGAATCTGTGCAACGCAAAGCTGCAGGAGGATTCCATGACTGTACGCAACCTGATCCGCCAGTCCAATGTTACCTTAATCTGCACCACCGATGATCCGGTTGACACTCTGGAATACCACAAGAAGCTGGCTGAGGATACTTCCTTTGAGGTACAGGTTCTTCCCGCATGGAGACCTGATAAGGCTATGAACGTTGAAAAGCCAACCTATGCAGCTTATATTAAACAGCTCTCTGAGGTAAGCGGCGTTGAGATCAAGGATTTTGCTTCTTTAAAAGAGGCCTTAAAGAACCGTATGGAATTCTTTAATTCCATGAAGTGCTGTGTATCCGACCATGCTCTTGAGTATGTAATGTACGCTCCTGCTTCTGACGCAGAGGTGGACGCCATCATCGCAAAGGGCTTAAAGGGCGAAGCTGTTTCCCGCGAAGAAGAGTTAAAGTACAAGACCGCGTTCATGCTGTTTGTTGCAAGAGAATACAACAGAATGGGCTGGATCATGCAGCTTCACTACGGCTGCAAGCGCGACAACAACGCATATATGTTTGAGCAGCTTGGTCCTGATACCGGCTTTGACTGTATCAACAACTATGCTCCAAGCGCACAGATGGCAGACTTCTTAAATGCATTAAGCGCTACCAATGAGATTCCAAAGACCATCATCTACTCCTTAAATCCAAATGATAATGCTTCCATCGGCACCATCCTGGGCTGCTTCCAGGAGAAGTTCCCCGGCAAGATCCAGCAGGGTTCCGCATGGTGGTTCAATGATCACAAGACCGGCATGACCGAGCAGATGACCTCTCTTGGAAACTTAGGCTGCCTCGGAAACTTCATTGGTATGCTGACCGACTCCAGAAGCTTCCTGTCCTACACCAGACATGAGTATTTCCGCCGCATTATGTGCGAACTGATCGGCGGCTGGGTAGACAACGGCGAATATCCGGCAGATATGAAGTCCTTAGAGACCATCGTAAAGGGTATCTGTTACAACAATGCTGTAAATTACTTTGGATTTGATTTAAAGACGGTAGAGTAATTTAAACGTATATTCAAAATGGGAGGTTCCCTTTGACGGGGCCTCCCATTTTCGATCCTATTCTTCTATAAACGAATGGCTCATAATATAAAATTCATCCTGGCTGGGCTGGTATTTCTTTTCCATCTTTTCCAGAGTATCATCATATTTCTGTGCCTCTTCTTCACTGATTGCCATCACCGGGCTGTCCTGGTAAATCCATTTGTGTCCGTCAAGAGCGCCGGGAATCAGTTCCCTTACCATCATTGCAGAATGATATTTTCCATTTTCCGTACCTACATTGTATTTTTTGCAGCTCTTAAAGCCGCACCCCACATAATTGACCGGGCTTCCAAATATCACCACTGTGTCATATCCAAGCTTAACAGCCTTTTCAAAGGAATGTTCGATCAGCTTTCTGCCATAGCCCCTTCTCTGATAACCAGGCTTAATGCAGACCGGGCCAAAGGTCAAAATCTCCTTTTTATTTCCTTCTTCATCCAAAAGCCATGCTTTTGTGTACATGATATTTCCTATTACAGTTCCATTTAACTCCAGGACAAAGTCCAGCTCCGGTATAAAATCCTCATGTTCCCGCATAATATGCACCAGATAATGCTCGACGCATCCGGGAACATACATATTGTAAAAGGCTTCTCTTGTGATCTGCTCAACGATTGCGTAGTCTGCTTTCTCTTCATTTCTGATATTGATCATTTCCTGCATTCTTGTTTCCTCCTCAGGCAATAAATATTTGCGAAAAAAATCATCCATATGCTTCTCGTAGACGTCTTCCATCTCTTCTTTGTCTTTCTTACGTCCAGTCCTGTCGGCCATGTTTAGTAACAAATAAAACGGCGCATAAAACTCAACTGCCAGCTGTCTGGGCTCTTTTTTTATAAGCTTGTCATGTATTATCATTTCACGAAAAATATCTTCTATGTAAGTTAGCGGACCGTCTGTTAAAACCTTTTCATACAATGTGCCTGCTTCTGTGGTTTTATACTGTTCGAGGGTCAGCATTTTCCGAAAATTGCAGGCAGTTTCATCCATACTCCAATAATGAAACTGGGAAAGCATATACTCCTTCAGGCTTTTGGGAGATACATCTGAAAAGGAATCTGGCATTTCGGAAAACTCCTTTTCAGGGACGCCGCTCTTTCTGGAGCGTTCTGCATCCAGTTCACAGACATATGTAAAAATAGAATCAAAGACATCTCTTTTATTTTTGTAATGCTTATATAATGCGCCTTTTGTCATGCCCAGAGTCCCTGCAATCTGGCTGACTGAAACTGCTTCGTAGCCCTTTACGACAAATAATCCCAGCGCAGCTTTTAAAATACTTTCTTTTGTGTCCGTCATAGTAAGACCTCCAGAAGTAAACAATCGTTCACTTGTCAAGGCTATTTTATCTACCCTTTCCATCCTTTCAGGCAACAAAAAAGACCACCCCTCCAAAAGCCGCTGTATGCGTCCTTTGCTTAGATGATCTCTCTTCACGTGTGAGCAAAACGATAAGCCGGGTTATGTCGTTGGATGGCCATCTATCTAGAACTGCTGTCGCCAGCAGTCTCAAGCAACCTACCCGGAAGCTGACGGGCCGCCATATGCTTCCTGTTTGGTCTTGCTTCGAGTGGGGTTTACATGTGCCCCGCCTGTTACCAGCCGGGCGGTAGTCTCTTACACTGCCCTTCCACCCTTACCTGCCTGCTTTCGCAGACTGGCGGTATATTTCTGTTGCACTGTCCCTGGAGTCGCCTCCGCCAGACGTTATCTGGCACCCTGCCCTGTGAAGCCCGGACTTTCCTCTCCTGCGGCCTCTCGGTATCGCAGCAGCGGCCATCTGTCTTACTCACAACCATAGTAGTTTAACACAAAACCGGCGGCATGTCCAGTTTTTGAGAATTTTTCTTCAACTCATTTTTCCTGAATTGGAAAATTATACAAAAACCAGTTGACCTCCCCTTCTGTTAATGCTACAATTTAATCAGAAAAAGGAATACGCAGTTGGAGCTTCCTAAATGTTTCAGTAAAAGCCGGCTCGGCCACCGTCCCAGAGTGGTCAGGCCGTTTTTTATTGCCTGCGTTATTCTTTTTTAAATATAACGTTTGGAGGGAATGAAATGAAAGAAACACTCAATTCAAAAAAGGGGCTGCTTATATGGGGCGGCCTGCTGGGAGCCGTGGCTGTATGGCTGGCTATTATGGGAAATCCCGGAAATATGGCATTTTGTATCGCCTGCTTTATCCGCGACATTGCAGGCGCAGCCAAGCTGCACACGGCACCCATTGTACAATATATGCGCCCTGAAATCGCAGGCCTGATAGCCGGAGCTTTCATTATTTCCATGGCCACCGGGGAATACCGCTCTACCGCCGGCTCCTCTCCCATGATCCGCTTTCTTTTGGGAATTATTACTATGATCGGCGCTCTGGTTTTTCTGGGATGTCCATTGCGCATGGTCATCCGTATGGCCGCCGGAGATCTGAATGCCTATATGGGACTGATTGGTTTTGTGCTGGGTGTAGGCACCGGCTGTATCTTTTTGAAAAAGGGCTTCAGTCTGGGACGATCCTTTGATACGAAAAAAGAAAACGGCTACATAATTCCTGCCATTTTCCTGAGTCTTCTGGTTTTAAGCATCGCTACTCCTCTTTTTGCAGCAAGTACAGAAGGTCCCGGAAGCCTTCATGCTCCCATCCTCGTATCCCTGGCAGCCGGTCTGATCTTCGGCGCCGCTGCTCAGAAAGCAAGAGCCTGCTTCGCAGGCGGTATCCGCGATGTGATCCTGATGAAAAACTTTGATCTTTTAAGTGTAATTGCCGGACTTTTTGGCGTAATGCTGGTTTACAACCTGGTATCCGGCAATTTTAAACCGGGATTTGAGGGCCAGCCTATTGCCCATGCAGAAACTCTCTGGAATATCCTTGGCACCTATACCGTAGGCTTTGCAGCCGTATTAGCCGGAGGCTGTCCTCTGCGCCAGCTGATTCTGGCAGGCCAGGGGTCTTCGGATGCCGCTGTTAATGTGCTTGGCATGCTGGTTGGTGCAGCCCTGTGCCACAACTTTGGCCTGGCTTCCAGCGGAACAGGAACCACGCCTGCAGGACGGATCATGTGTATCGTATGTATTGCGGTGCTCTTTGCTGTGGCTGCTTCCTGTATGAGAAGAACAAAAAAATAATTCTTAAAAAGGAGATGATAAAATTTATGAAAGAAATAGATGTAAGAGGGCTTTCCTGCCCGGAGCCGGTGCTGATTGTAATGGATGAAATGGATGCTGCTCCAAAGGAGCCTCTGGCTGTTCTGTCGGATGCAGCCCACACCAGAGATAATCTTTTAAAGCTGGCTCATGAATATCACAGAGAAGCCTCCGTAGAAATGAGAGGCAAGGATTATATGATAACCATCAGCTAATATAACGGCCTGCCATCTGAAGCGCTTTTCGGATAGCAGGCATTTTTTTTTCGTATAGTCATATGCCAGTTTTACGGAATCTTCCATGGTTTCAAAGGTGAGAAGCCCTACCTGCTCCCCTTTTGCATCCGCTCTTATTTATAAAATATGAGGATACCGGCCTTTCTGAGCCAGTATCCCCATCATTTTTAAAATTGTACAATATCCTTGATCTCTGCAGCCGATTCTACATTTTCACCATAGAGAACCGGGCCTTCGCCGTGGTAGTCCTTCTGATACTCAATTCCTACCTTGGCCCGTACCTTTACCCACTGCTTGGTACGGTACTTTTCTGCATCCTTCCATTTGCACATAAAGCCAAGGAATGTCATATCGGCTTCACAGCAGGTCATGGCCATACGCCCCGGAACGAACTGTCCCTTTGGAAACTTGGGGGATTTTAATACCATAGCTGTGAACTCCACCGTTTTTCCCTGATACCGTTCCGGCTGATCCATGCAGTCAATATACCAGATTCCGTAATCCTCCGGCTTGATTTCAATTACATCCGCATTGATATCATAGGGAAGATCCTCTTCCAGAGTGGCCTGTTCGATCTCACCCTCTGCATCCTCCAGCACGATCTCGCTGTCCCGGCTCATGGCTCGGATGGTCCGGCGGTAAGAGGTAAGCTTTTCATCCGAAATCCCATCACAGCGGTTCATGATTACAAGCTCGGAACCGCGAAGCATTGCTCCTAACAGGGGCTTCATGTTCTGAACATAGAGATCAAACGTAGATCCGTCAATGATCGTGATCTGCTGGTAGATGGACCAGTCTTCAGGAAGCTTTAACTCGTCCTGATTCCACATGCCGTTCCACTCCATAATCACCCGTTCCGGACGGTAAATTACTTCTAATTCGTTGAGATATTCCGGGGTAAGCTTTGAAAAATCATCCACATAAACCACAGCTGTCCGATTTTTCTTAAGCTTTTTCTCGTCATACTCCGTATCTCCCTCTTCGCAGACAATCAGCAGTGTTTTTCCTTCTGTCTGAAAATAGTCCTGCTCCATGGTAAATTCCAAAAACTGGGTTTTTCCCGCTTCCAGAAATCCATTGATCAAAAAGAGGGGCATTACATTATCTTCAATTTCATTTCCCATCATATCAACCTCTTTAGCCTCTTCCAAACAGGCTGTTCAATTCTTCTTCCTTTAAGCTGGCTCCGATGACACATACCTTACCGGTATAATCGGGACGGCCCTGGCGGATCTCATACTGCTGGGGAACCAGATCAAAGTACAGCCACTCTCCCGGATTTTCCGTAGGAAGCATTCCCTTTGCCCGCAGTACATCGCCAAATTCCTTTGTATCTGCCAGACGCTTTAAGATGTCCTCCAGCTGATCCCTGGTAACAGGAACAATAGTTTCCATGCCCCAGCTGGTAAATACTTCATCTGCATGATGATGGTGGTGATGCTCATGATCGTGGCAGCCGCAGGTGCAGTCTTCGCCGTGGTCATGATGATGATGGTGCTCATGCTCCTCATGCTCATGACAGCCGCAGGTACAGGACTCGCCATGTTCATGGCCGTGATGGTGATCATGGCCCTCGTGATCATGGTGATGCTCACCGCAGCCGCACTCCTCATCATGATGGTGATGCGCTCTCACCTCTGCCATCAGATCATCCAGCATGGTGTCGCGCTTCTCAATAATCTCTAATAACTGGTCTCCGCCCAGCTCTCCCAGAGGAGTCGTCACAACGGCTGCCTTTGGATTTTTCTCACGGATCAGCTCCACATCCTTCTGGATCTTGGCCGGGTCTGTGATATCAGTACGGCTCAAAACAATGGTACCTGCATTTTCAATCTGATTATTGAAAAATTCACCGAAGTTTTTCATATACATTTTGCACTTTGCCGCATCCACAATGGTAACCGCGCTGTTTAAGGCCACATCCATATCTGCAGATACGTCGATTACAGCTTTCATAACATCAGACAGCTTTCCTACGCCGGAGGGCTCGATGATGATGCGGTCCGGCTTATAGGTCGTCAGCACCTCTGCCAGAGATTTTCCAAAATCTCCCACCAGGGAACAGCAGATACAGCCGGAATTCATCTCACGGATCTCAATGCCGGAATCCTTTAAAAATCCGCCGTCGATCCCGATCTCGCCGAACTCATTTTCGATCAGCACAACCTGTTCGCCGGAAATGGCTTCCTGCAAAAGCTTCTTAATAAATGTAGTCTTTCCGGCTCCAAGGAAACCGGAGATAATATCAATCTTTGTCATTTTAATTTCTTCCTTCTTTCTACTGCAGTCACAGTCTTACCAACTAAATATTGTGGCACATCCCTCCGGGAATGTCAAGACAGCTGCTGCCATTTTTCCTTTTTGTAACAGTTCAGCATTGCATCTTCTTGCCCGCTTACAGCGGACAAGAAGCATCGGGCGTCCGCCCTATGAAGATTCAGACAGAAAAGTTCTTATGAAAGCAAGCTTTCAACGCTTCTTCTGCCTGAATCTTCGCATGGCTGAACTGTTACCCTTATTTTCTCCTCCCAAGCATCTGCCATGCGCCAAAGATCACAAAGGCCGCCAGATTTACCACCACCACGCTGGCTCCGGCAGGTGTGGAAAACTGATAGGATGCCATCATTCCCAACAGAAAGCACACAAGGGATAAAAGCCCGGAAGAGATCATCACTCCTCCGAAGCTTTTAAATACGCGCATGGAGGTAAGACAGGGGAAAATCACCAGGCTGGAAATCAGCATGGCTCCCATCATCCGCATTCCCAGCACAATAGTAACCGCCGTAAGGACAGAAATCACCATATTGTAAAATCCCACGTTGACGCCTGTAGCCCTTGCAAAATTTTCATCAAAGGTCACTGCAAACATCTGATTGTAGCAGATCACAAAAAGACCCAGCACCACAAGGCTCAGTACTACAGCCAGAGCCATATCCTCCTTTGTCATGGCTAAAATGCTTCCGAACATATAGCTACTTACATCTGTGGTCATTCCTGTAGTAAGGGAGGTAACGATAATACCGATTGCCAGGGCGCTGGCTGAAATCATGGCGATGGCAGCATCGCTTTTGATCCGGCTGTTTTCCGTGATCCGAAGAAGGAAAAAGGCCGCCAGCACTACAACCGGGATAGACACCTTAAGGGGCGACCAGCCCATTGCCAGGGCGATGGACAATGCTCCAAAGGAAACGTGGGACAGTCCGTCCCCGATCATGGAATAGCGTTTTAATACAAGGCTTACGCCTAAAAGGGACGCGCACAGAGAAACCAACATACCTCCCACCAGGGCGCGTACCAGAAAGGGATATGACAGCATTTCACTTAGTATGCTCATGGCAGCAGCCTCCTTTCCGGCAGACTGCCGTAGGGATACACTGCCCCTGCTCCTTTTCATGGAAGAAATGGCCCGCAGCCTGACTGTTCATATAATCGTGGGCAGGGCCGTAAAAAAGCACCTGCTTTTGCAGATGGAGAATCTTATTGGCCTCCTCCACTGCATTTCTGAGATCATGGGATACCATAAGGATCGCCACCCCATCCTCGCGGTTTAACCTTCTTATCATGGCATAAAAGTCCTGGATCGCCATGGGATCCAGTCCCGTAATAGGCTCGTCCAGGATCAAAAGCCGGGTGGTAGCACACAACGCCCTTGCAATCAGAACTCTCTGCTGCTGCCCGCCGGAAAGCTCCCGGTAGCACTGCTTTGCCAGAGGCATAATCCCAAGGCGCTCCATATTTTCTGCCGCAACCGCCTTTTCTGTACGGGAATAAAAGGGCCTGCGTCCCCTGCGGTTTAAGCAGCCGCTTAAGACAACCTCCTGTACGGAAGCCGGGAAATCCTTCTGGGCGGCCGTCTGCTGGGGCAGATAGCCGATTCCCGTGTGCTTTAATTCCTCTGATACCGTAAGTACCCCTGCGGAGGGCTTTAAAAGGCCTAAAAGACCTTTCATCAGCGTACTTTTTCCCGATCCGTTTTCACCTACAATACAGAGATAGTCTCCGGGGCATACCTCCATATTTACATCTACCACCGCATCCTGGTTTTCATATCCGAAATCCACATGCTCACATTTAATCAATGGTTCTATCATTTCCTATTCAAGTCCCTTCTTCAAGTGCTCTGCATTCTGCCGCATAAGCTGTAAATAGGTCACGCCCTCGTCAAATTCCCTGCGGCTTACATTGTGGCAGGAATGAAACAAAAGTGGCTCTGTCCCCGTTTCTTCACTGATGATATCTGCTGTCCGGTGACTGGAAAGCTCCAGATAGTATACGGCTTTCAGATCATTTTCCCGCACCCGGTCAATAAGATATGCGATGGTTCTGGCGCTTGGCTCTGTATCGGTACTGCAGCCGGAAAATGCAGCCCGGTAGGACAAACCATACGTATCCGCAAAATACCGAAGAGGAAATTTATCCGCCAGCACCATCATCCGGTGGCGGCCATTTGATACAATCTCCCTGAACTGCTCATCCAGTGTAGAAAGTTCTTCCAGATATGAGGCGGCATTTTCCCTGTAATAGGCTTCGTTTGCAGGATCCATTTCCGCCAGGGTATCAGAAATAATCTCCACAATCTTCATGGAATTCACAGGAGAAGTCCAGATATGTTCATCGTATTCAATATCAAGCTCCTGCCCGTCATGGGCATCAAATTCCCCAGCCTCTTCCTCCTCACGGCTGTGTTCATGACCGTGCTCCTCTTCCTCCATTCCTTCCACAACCTCTTCTTCTACCACATCTACATAGTCCATCATAGTCAGACGGCGCAGACGGCTGGTGTCAAGGGATGCAGCGACCTGATCCACCCACTGCTCCATGGCTCCTCCATTGCAGATCATCAGATCCGCTTTCTGAATGGTAATCATATCTGCGGGCGTAGGTTCAAAGGAATGGCTGTCCATCCCGGCCGGTACGACCAGATTTAACCGCACCCGGTCTCCTCCGATCTGTCGCACAAAATCATAGTAGGGGAAAATGGTAGTGACTACAAAAAGGCGGTCATCCCCGCCCTGCTCTCCCCGGATTCCCGGAGATTCTCTTTTCGCACAGCCTGTAAATGCAAGGCTGCCCAAAAGCAGGGCGAAAAACAGGATACCTGTTTTCAGAAGGCCTGTTTTCGTCCATGCCCCACTTCTTTTTTTCTGTCTATTCAATGTGATTCACGCCCTTTATAAATTCCGCTACATCCATGGGATGCTCCGCTAAAAGCGCAGGCTCATACACTTTAAGCTCATCCCTGGAACGAAAGCCCCAGAGTACGCCCACCGTATCTACCTGAGCATTTTTTCCTGTTTCCATGTCTGTATTAGTATCTCCCAGATAGAGGCACTCCTCTTTAGAAATCCCAAGCTCCTCAAGCAGCGCTTCTACCCCCTCTGGAGACGGTTTTTTTTTGATCCCCGCAGATTCCCGTTCCCCATATACCCTGTCAAAAACATCCGGCCCGAATACATAGTTTATATTCTCTATGGTTCTTACATGAGGCTTATTGGATAAAACGGTACAGAGAATGTGATTTTCCTTTAAAAATGCCAGAAGCTCCGGGATTCCCTCGTATGCCTCTACCCGGTAAAGGCAACATTCCTTAAATACCCGGTTATACACGTTCAGCGCCTCTTCAAAATGAACCAGTTCCGGATCTCCGTACGCCTTTAAAGCCCGTTCCACCAGTTTTTTATACCCGTCTCCTACAAATGTCTTTGTATCTTCCAAGGTGATCGGCCCCAGGCCAAAATGCGCCAGTGTTCCGTCCACAGACCGCTTTAAAGCATAAATGGAATTTACAAGTGTACCGTCCAGATCAAACATACAGCATTTATACATAACCGTCTTCCTTCCTTTTCAATTGTCCGCCCGAAACAGGCTTATCAGGGGTATATCATATCACAGAAAATGGGGGATGGCTATAGCTAATTCATTCTCCCAATCCCATAAATCAGCATAAATCCCGCTCCCACAGCCACCAGGCTGTACACTGCCTCTGCTCCTGCCGGAATTCCCGGAAACAGCTCCGGCAGAGAAGCAAACATAAAGCCAAGAATAAGAAGAAAGGTGGGCCGGGTATGTTTTTCCAACAGCCCTTCCAACACTTTTGCAGAAAAAAAGGTGCCCAAAAGCCCGCCTGCCGCCAGAGGAACCAAGGCGGCAATATCCATATTTCCCACGGCTTTTAAAGTGCTTTCATAGATTCCCAGCATATAGAGCATCTGGGAGGCACTGATCCCGGGAAGGACCAGGGCCACTGCGATGATAACTCCTCCTAAAGCCTGTATGAGAATATCGGATACCCCTCCTGCTCCCGGCGTGAACAGGCCTTCCGGGATCAGGCCGATCAGCAGAGCGCTTAAGATACCGATTCCCACAAAAACAGCGTCCCCGGAGCCAAATCTTTTAATTCCCGCTTCTTTAAAAATCAGGGGAATCCCTCCGCCGACAGCTCCCAGGAAGAAAAAGCGGGCAGGAACCTCCCACCGGGAGGATAAAAGCAGGCTGATGCCTCTGGAAAAGAGCAGGATACCCCCCGCCCCTCCCAGTGCAAACCACAGTAAAAAGGGAATGGATTGTTTCGGCTCCTTAAACACACGGCTCACCGAGGAAATAAGGCGGTCATAGATTCCCAGCACCATTGCCATAGTACCTCCGCTGACTCCCGGTACGGTCATGGTACCTCCTACCCAGGCGCCATTTAAAAGGATTTTTGTGTTTTCCCTTGTGTTATGTCCCATACGATTCCTTTCTGATATCTCTCAACCGATTACTGTTTCCGCATAGTGGACCGAAGCCATGGCATCACGACAGTAGGCATCTGCTCCAATGGTATCCGCATACTCCTTTGTAAGCACTGCGCCTCCCACCATTACCTTTACCCAGGATGCTTCCTTTCTCAGCCGGCGGATGGTTTCCTCCATACTGGGAACCGTGGTTGTCATCAGGGCGCTTAAACCTACCAGAGGAACATGGCGTTTCACTGCTTCCTCTACAATTCTCTCCGGCGGCACATCCTTTCCCAGATCAATAACCTCGTAGCTGTAATTTTCCAGGAGCACTTTGACAATATTTTTTCCGATATCGTGGATATCTCCCTTTACCGTAGCCAGAATAATCGTTCCCTTTTTCTCCTGTCCCTGTCCGCTGCCTTCCATTTTAGCTTTGATCACCTCAAAGGCCGCCTTTGCCGCCTCAGCGCTCATTAAAAGCTGGGGAAGGAACACACTGCCCTTTTCAAATCCTTTTCCAACCCGATCCAAAGCCGGGATCATTTCCCCGTTAATAATATCCAGAGCATCCTTTTCCTCCAAAAGAGCTGCCACCGTCTCTGCCGCAGCCTCTTTCAGGCCTTTTTCAATCAGTATTCCCAGAGAATCGCCTTCTTTTCCCTTTCCCGTATCCTTTGTCCGGGAAAGGGTCTGTCCCAGCCCACCTGTTTCACTGCCATAAATATCAATATACCGGCTGCACTGGGGATCCCGGTCCATTAAGGCATTGAAGCTGTAATAGGCCCGCATCATAGCCTCGGAATTGGGGTTGATGATCGCCCCGTTTAAGCCGCACTCCATGGCCATGGTAAAAAATGAGCTGTTTATGATTTCTCTCTGAGGCAGGCCAAAGGAGATATTGGATACGCCCAGAACAGACTTGCCTCCCAGCTCGTCCCGGATCCGTCTCAGAGTCTCTAACGTAGTCAGCGCCCCTTTGTTATCCGAGCTGACTGTCATGCAGAGGCCGTCTAGGATAATATCCTCCGGTCCGATGCCGTAAGAGGCCGCTGTCTTGATGATCTTTCTCCCCACAGCAATCCTTCCCTCTGCCGTCTCCGGTATGCCGTCTTCATCCAGACAGAGTCCCACAACCACTCCGCCGTACTTTGCCACCAGCGGAAAGATCTGATCCATTACCTCTTTTTTTCCGTTTACAGAATTGATCAAAGCCTTTCCGTTATAAATCCGCAGGGCCCGCTCCATGGCCTGTGGATTGGAGGTGTCAATCTGCAGTGGCAGATCGATCACAGCCTGCAGTTCCTTTACCACTGCCTCCATCATAGAGGGCTCGTCAATCTCCGGCAGCCCTACATTTACATCCAAAATGTCCGCGCCGTTGTCCTGCTGGGTCACGCCCTCCCGCAGGATATATTCCAGGTTATGATCCCTGAGGGCCTGCTTAAATTTTGACTTTCCCGTAGGATTGATCCGCTCGCCGATAATTACGGTCTTTTTGTCAAATACCACTGCCTGGGAATAGGAGGAAACCACGGTCCGGTTCTTTTTTTCCGGCCACATCACAGGAAGATCCTTACACCGCTTTACCGTTTCCCGGATATGCTCCGGCCCGGTTCCACAGCACCCTCCCACGATCACAGCTCCCATTTTTACAATTTCTTCCATAACCTCGCCGAACCGGACTGCGTCAATATCATAGACCGTTTCCCCGTTCTCGCTTCTTGGAAGGCCTGCATTGGGATTTACCAACACCGGGGTTGATGACACAGAAAGAAGCTCTTCTACGATTCCCTTCATCTGTACCGGGCCCAGACCGCAGTTAATTCCCAGCACATCCACTCCCAGCCCCTCCAAAAGAGCTACGGTAGAGGACACATCGCCGCCGGTCAGAAGCTTTCCCTTTTCATCAAAGATGACTGTTGCAAAGATCGGCAGCCGCTCCCCTGTTTCAGGAGAAAATCCCGCTTCCTTTGCTGCAAGTACAGCAGCCTTCAGTTCATAGCAATCGCTCATGGTTTCGATCAGCACCAGATCGGCTCCCGCTCTGGCTCCATATGATACGGTTTCCTTATAAATCTCAACCGCATCTTCAAACTCCAGATCGCCAAGAGGCTTAAGGAGCTTTCCCGTAGGACCCAGATCCAGGGCCACATAGCCGTGTCCTTCTGCCCTAACGGCCTCTTTTGCATGGCTTACCGCCTCACTTACAATTTTTTCCAATTCTTCGCCGTATTTTAAGCGGTTGGCTCCAAATGTATTCGTGGTTATAAGATCAGAGCCTGCCTGAAGATACATCCGATGGATCCCGCAGATTTCCTCCGGATGGGTCAGGTTCCACCGCTCCGGCAGTTCTCCTGCCTTTAATCCCTTAGCCTGCAAAAGGCTTCCCATACCGCCGTCAAAAAACAGGCGCCGCTGTCTCATTTCCTGTAAAATGTTCATTCCTTAATCCTCGCTTCCTGTTTGCCGCCGATAGGCGCAGTCCTTTTTTCCACAGGCCTCACAGCCTTTTACCTCACAGCCGCAGGGCGTCCTTCCAAGCCCCATCACCGCTGTCACAGATTTGGACGGCATCATCAGATACCCTCCCGTAAGACGGATTCCCAGCTGCTTTCCCCCATCCACGCACTCTAAAAGATACGGCTGGCATTCCAGAGGAAAATCCCCGTAACCCGGACTGAATCTTGGCCGAAGATACAGCCCTTTTGCTTCATATGCTGCCTTTAACTCCCTGCAGACCCGGTCACAGTATTCCTCGATCATGGCCGCAGCCGCAGCCTGCAGGATCACTGCCCGGCTCATCTGCAGACGGTTATATCTCTGGATCAGATAATCTGTCCCCAGCCCCAATGTAGCGGCAAAAACAAGAATTTCACCGCAGCCTGCCAGATTTTTAGAAAGCTGTCTGCTGCTTGTATGAACCCTGTCAAAACGAATCTCATGCTCCGGGCCCAGCTCCAGTAAAAAAGAGCGGACACGATGCCTGGGCTCTGCCTTCTCTGCCAAAAGCCCCAGACACATTTCTATCTCATCTGCAACTGCCCTATCCGGTTCTGCCTGCCCCCTGTATCCCAGATAACGCAGCACCTCTCTCCTGCTTACAGAAGAAATGTCCATCTATATGCCTCCTGCTGCATGGAATCTTTTATTTTACAATATCTGACAGATTTTCCCGGATCTTTGCCGCTACATCTGGCTTATTCATGGTATATACATGGATTCCGCGGATGCCGTTTGCGATCAGGTCAATGATCTGATCCGTGGCATAGGCGATTCCTGCCTGCTTCATGGCAGCGGGATCATCTCCGAACTTATCCACCAGGGACATAAAGCGGGCCGGCATATGGCAGCCGGACATCTGGATGCTGCGCTTTACCTGCTTTACATTTGTAATAGGCATAATCCCCGCGATCACAGGTACGGTAATCCCCTTTTCCCGGATCCGGTACAGATAGCTGTAGAGAATACTGTTGTCAAAAAACATCTGGGTGGTAACAAAATCGCAGCCGGCCTCCACCTTCTGCTTTAAATAATCCATATCCACAGACTTGTTGGCAGACTCCACATGGCCTTCAGGGTAGCAGGCGGCTCCGATACAGAAATCTCCTGCCTCCCGGATCTCCCGGATCAGTTCGGAGGCATAGTGATATACCTGAGGCGTCTGTCCATCCTGAGGAATGTCACCTCTTAAAGCAAGGATATTTTCGATCTTATGCTCCTTCAGTTCGTTCAATACCTGCTGGACCTTTTCTCTGGTAGAAGAAACACAGGTCAGATGAGCCAGCGGAGTTACCCCACAGTTTTCCTGCAGATCAGACGCGATCTTTACAGTATAATCGCTGGTGCCGCCTCCTGCGCCGTAGGTAACGCTCATAAAGGCCGGATGCAGCCTTGCGATTTCCTCTGCCGCTTTCTCAACCGATGCAAATGCATCCTGAGTTTTGGGCGGAAATACTTCAAATGACAGGGTTGGTTTTCCCTCTGCTAAGATGTCACGGATTTTCATGTCATAGCCTCCCTTGTGATTGATATACAGCGGATCGGATCACATACCAAAAACCGTTGTAAAAAGACCCCGACGCCCTGTTACAGACGCCGGAGCCGGATCATTTACTGTTTCAGACTGCAGTCATTATACTTCCACAGTAATCTTCTTTAAATGCCAGATATCTCTTACATATTCCTCGATGGTACGATCAGAGGTAAACTTTCCGCTGTGTCCTACATTTAAGATTGCTGCCTTTGCCCACCAGGAAGAATTTCTGTAGGCCTGATCGATCTTCTTATGTGCCTCTGCGTAGGAACGGAAATCCTTCAGGATGAAATATGTGTCTGCACGGTCGCTGCTCTTTGTATTTAATAGTGAATCATAAATATCTCTGAATAACTCCGGATTTTCCGGTGAATAAAAGCCGTTTACAAGCTGCATCAGTACCCGGCGGATCTCCGGATCGTTATTAAAGATATCCATTGGCTGATAATCGCGGTTCTTTTCATGGGCAATTACTTCGTCAGAAGACATACCGAAAATGAAGGCATTTTCATTTCCAACCTCTTCTACGATCTCCACGTTAGCGCCGTCCATTGTTCCCAGGGTCAGGGCGCCATTTAACATAAACTTCATGTTGCCCGTACCGGAAGCTTCCTTGCTGGCTGTGGAAATCTGCTCGCTCACATCAGCCGCGGCGAAAATGATCTCTGCATTGGATACACGGTAGTCCTCGATAAATACCACCTTGATCCTGCCCCCGATGGACTTATCGTTGTTCACCACATCCGCAACCGCGTTGATCAGCTTAATGGTCAGCTTGGCTCTCTTATAGCCTGCCGCTGCCTTTGCGCCGAAGATAAAGGTTCTGGGAACCATATCCATATCCGGATGATCCTTTAACTGATTATACAGATACATTACATGGAGAATATTCATCAACTGGCGCTTGTACTCATGGAGACGCTTTACCTGCACATCGAAGATCGATCTTGGATCTACGTCAATGCCGTTGTGCTCCTTGATGTACTTTGCAAGACGGACCTTATTCTCGTACTTGATCTGCATAAACTCCTTCTGGCATTCCTTGTCCTCTGCACAGGGAAGAAGCTCTGCAATATGGGGCAGATCTGTGATCCACTGGTCTCCGATCTTGGAGGTTACCCAGTCTGCCAGAAGCGGGTTGCCGTGAAGCAGGAAGCGCCTCTGAGTAATGCCGTTTGTCTTATTGTTGAACTTCTCCGGCATCATTTCATAGAAATCCTTTAATTCCTGATGCTTTAAGATCTCTGTATGAAGCCTTGCAACGCCGTTGACAGAAAAGCTTGCCACAATTGCCATATAGGCCATGCGCACCTGTCCGTCATAGACAACGGCCATCTGGCGGATCTTCTCCTGATCTCCCGGATAGCGGGCCTGGATCTCATTTACAAAGCGGCGGTTGATCTCCTCCACGATCTGATAGATACGGGGGAGCAGCCTGGAGAACAGGTCAATGGGCCACTTCTCCAGAGCCTCGGACATAATGGTATGATTGGTGTAGGCACAGGTCTTTGTGGTAATATCCCATGCTTCCTCCCAGGTCAGTCCCTCTTCATCCAAAAGGATACGCATCAGCTCAGGGATCGCAACCGTAGGATGGGTATCATTTAACTGGAATACCACCTTATCCTGGAATCCATGGATGGTGCCGTGAAGCTCCTTATACTTTAATACCGCTCTTTGAACGCTGGCAGAGATGAAGAAATACTGCTGCTTTAAGCGCAGTTCCTTGCCTGCATAGTGGTTGTCATTGGGATAAAGCACTTCAACAATGGTCTTTGCCAGATTTTCCTGCTCCACTGCCTTCTGGTAGTCGCCCCGGTCAAAGGAATCCAGATTAAAGGTATTGATAGGCTCTGCATCCCAGATCCGCAGTGTATTGACTACATTGTTACCGTAGCCGATCACAGGCAGGTCATAGGGAACGGCTCTTACGGACTGATAGCCGTCCTGTACAAAGTGGTTCATGCCGTCTCTGTTTTCAATCCGCACATAACCGCCGAATTTTACCTCTACCGCGTACTCCGGACGTCGGATCTCAAAGGGATTGCCGTTTTTCAGCCAGTTGTCCGGAACCTCTACCTGATAGCCGTTTTCAATCTTCTGCTTGAACATGCCGTATTTATAGCGGATGCCGCAGCCATAGGCCGGATATCCCAGGGTCGCCAGGGAATCGAGGAAGCAGGCTGCCAGACGGCCCAGACCGCCGTTTCCAAGAGCTGCATCCGGTTCCTGATCCTCAATCACATTTAAGTCAAAGCCCAGCTCCTCAAGAACCTCTGCGATCTCCTTACGGGCACAGATATTGATAATATTGTTTCCAAGCGCTCTTCCCATTAAAAACTCCATGGAAAGGTAATAAACGGTCTTTGCATCCTTTTTCTCGTATTCCTTATGCGTTGCGATCCATTCGTCAATGATTACATCCTTTACCGCAAAGGCAACCGCCTGAAACACCTGCTGGGGAGTGGCCTCGTCGATGGTGCGGCGGAACATGTTTTTCACATTGTACATAACGGATTTTTTAAAGGTGGCCTTGTCAAATTCCATAGGATTCATCGGATTCTCCTTCTTACTTTCCAGATCCGCCCGAAAACTCCCGTTTCAGGGCGGATCGGCCTTTTATACTCTTTTATCTCCCTACATCAGCTTTTCAACGCCAAGCATTACGCTCTCACCGTTGATGTTCCACTCTTTTACAAAGCCCTTCATCTGGCCTAAGTGGATATGGTCTGCCATAACCTCTGTTTTGATCTCATCTGCATTTGCCTTTACAAGCTCTGCGATGCGCTCATTTCCATCCTGGTATACAGCGATATGATCCATAACTTCAAAACCGGCTTCCTTACGCATGGTCTGGATCTTGCTGATCACCTCGCGGACAAAGCCCTCCTCAATCAGTTCAGGAGTCAGATTGGTATCCAGGACAACGGTCACATAATTGTCCTCTTCCGTTACATAGCCGTCCTTCTTTGCCACGTCGATCAGCAGGTCATCCTTTGTAAGAACAACCTCCTGGCCGTCAAAATCAAAGGTCAGTGCGCCGGATTCATTTAAGGTATCCATGGCAGCGCTGCCGTCCAGCTCTGTCAGAGCCTGTCGGATCCTTCCGAGAAGCTTTCCATACTTTGGCCCTACGGTCTTTAACTGAGGCTTAAAGGTATAGGAGGTAAATGCCCGTACATCCTCTGTAAAGGTTACCTTTTTAACATTTAACTCTTCCTCAATGATCTTTACATAGAACTCGGACAGCTCATGGTCTGCCTTTACGTACATCTGGGCGATAGGCTGACGGTTCTTGATATTGGCTGTATTTCTGGCGGCACGGCCCATAACAACCGTATCCAGCACCTCATCCATATCAGACTCTAAGGCCAGGTCGATCCACTCTTCCTTTACCTCAGGATAATCGCACAGATGGATGCTCTCAGGCGCATTCTTATCAATATTTCTTACAATATTCTGGTAGATCTGCTCTGTCATGAAGGGGATCATTGGGGCAGCCGCCTTTGCAACGGTTACAAGAGCGGTATAAAGTGTCATATAAGCATTGATCTTATCCTGCTCCATGCCCTTTGCCCAGAAACGCTCACGGCTTCTGCGCACATACCAGTTGCTCATATCGTCTACAAACTCCTGAAGGGCTCTTGCTGCCTCAGGGATCTGGTAATTCATCAGGCTGTTGTCAACGGTCTTTACCATAGAGTTCATCTTGGATAAGAGCCAGCGGTCCATAACGGGCAGCTTGTCATACTCCAGGCTGTATTTGGTTGCATCAAACTGGTCAATATTGGCATACAGTACCCAGAATGCGTAGGTGTTCCACAGCGTTCCCATGAACTTTCTCTGGCCCTCGGTTACAGCCTTATCCTGGTATCTCTTTGGAAGCCAGGGCGCGCTGCAGGTATAGAAGAACCAGTGGATTGCGTCTGCACCATGTGTTGCCAGAGCCTCAAAGGGATCAACGGCATTTCCCTTGGACTTGCTCATCTTCTGTCCGTTCTCGTCCAATACAAGACCCATAACAACTACATTTTCATAAGGCGCCTTGTTAAAGAGCAGGGTGGACTCTGCAAGAAGGGAGTAGAACCAGCCTCTAGTCTGATCCACAGCCTCGGAAATGAACTGAGCCGGGAACTGAGACTCAAAAAGCTCTTTATTCTCAAACGGATAATGATGCTGTGCAAAGGGCATGGCTCCTGAATCGAACCAGCAGTCAATTACCTCAGGCACTCTCTTCATCACGCCGCCGCAGTGAGGGCACTTGATGGTCACTGCGTCAATATAAGGACGGTGAAGCTCGATCTCATCGGGGCAGTTGTCAGAAAGGCTCTTTAACTCCTCGATGCTTCCTACGGAATGCTGATGGCCGCAGCCCTCGCACTCCCAGATATTAAGCGGCGTACCCCAGTATCTGTTTCTGGAAATGCCCCAGTCCTGGATATTCTCCAGCCAGTCGCCGAAGCGGCCCTTTCCGATGGACTCAGGCACCCAGTTTACAGTATTGTTATTGCGGATCAGATCATCCTTTACAGCGGTCATCTTGATGAACCATGACTCTCTTGCATAGTAGATCAGAGGTGTTCCGCAGCGCCAGCAGTGAGGATAGCTGTGCTCAAAGCTGGGAGCGGAGAATAACAGCCCTCTCTCCTCCAGATCCTTTAATACCAGAGGATCCGCATCCTTTACAAATCTGCCGCCGAACGGAGTGTCCTCTGTCATGTCGCCCTTTGCGTCCACCAGCTGTACGAAGGGCAGGTCATATTTACGGCCCACATTAGCGTCGTCCTCACCGAAAGCAGGAGCGATGTGTACGATTCCAGTACCGTCTGTCAGCGTTACATAGGTATCGCAGACAACGTAATGGCCCTTTTTGTGCTGCTTTTCGCAGTACGGCTTAGAGCAGTCGTAAAGAGGCTCGTACTCCTTAAATTCCAGCTCCTTGCCCTGATAGGTTTCAAGGACTTCCACATCCTCGCCCAGCACCTTCTCTACCAGTGCGTGAGCCATATAGTAGGTATAACCGTCTGCGGTCTTTACCTTTACATATTCCTCATTTGGGTTGACGCAGAGAGCCACATTGCTTGGAAGAGTCCAGGGAGTGGTGGTCCATGCCAGAATGTAAGCATCCTCATCCTTTACCTTAAACCGGGCAATGGCGGAGCGTTCCTTTACATCCTTATAGCCCTGAGCTACCTCATGGGAGGACAGAGGAGTTCCGCAGCGTGGACAGTAGGGTACTACCTTAAAGCCCTTATATAACAGGCCCTTGTCCCAAATCTGCTTTAAGGCCCACCACTCAGACTCGATAAAGTTATTGTCATAAGTAACGTATGGATGATCCATGTCGGCCCAGAAGCCTACGGTGCTGGAGAAATCCTCCCACATTCCCTTGTACTTCCAGACACTTTCCTTACACTCCTTGATAAAAGGCTCCAGACCGTACTTCTCGATCTGATCCTTTCCGTCCAGGCCCAGCTTCTTTTCCACTTCCAGCTCGACCGGAAGTCCGTGGGTATCCCAGCCGGCCTTTCTTGGAACCATATATCCCTTCATGGTTCTGTATCTGGGGATCATATCCTTAAATACACGGGTCTCAACATGGCCGATATGAGGTTTTCCGTTGGCAGTTGGCGGTCCGTCATAAAACACATAAGGCTTGCATCCTTCACGCATCTTGATGCTCTTTTCAAAAATGTGTTCATCTGCCCAGAACTTTTCTACTTCTTTTTCCCGTTCTACAAACTTTAAGTCAGTAGGGACTTTGTTGTACATCTTTTTCTACCTCCATTTGAATTTGTTCGATGCCTCACAGGAAAGAATATTTCATAGGGATCCCTTTCCTATGAAATAAAAAAAGACTCCCGCCCTGTAAAAGGACGAAAGTCTTGGATTCGTTTAACCACCTGTTACTGCATACTGTCATATGAGTTCCTCTAACGCAGGAAAAACGGCCGTGCCTACTAAAAACGTTCAGCCGGCGGCTCCGGAGTGATCTTCACAAACATCCCTTTTGACACCGGATTTCCACCGCCACCGGCTCTCTTTGGTCTCTGGGGAAAGCTACTGTCTCCTTCACAGCCTTTACCTTATAACGTCTTTATTATAATGACTGGGCTTTAAAATGTCAACGGCAGATTAAAAAAGTCCTCAAAAAAGCGAATACAGAATACTAATCTACAAATTTGGCATTCGGATAGATACGTTTCATACGTTCATCCGGAAAATGGCGGTCCAGCCAGCCATTCAGCCCGCCTTCTTCCCCGGAAACCGTCTGGCTTACGGCTGTCTTTTCATCCTGTCTTGCAGAATACCGCCCCAGAGCAAGGCCGGAGAGAGCCATATCAAAGACCATAAAAAGGATCAGACTATTGCTGAGAAGCTTTCCCCATTTGACCGGAAGCTTCTCAATCCATCCCGACAGTATCGGATAGAGCATCTTTAGCCAGACCACCGCCACGATCCCCCAGAAAAAACAATACAGCAGATTGATACGGCCTCCCAGATTAAAGGGAATGGCGCTGTAATCCCAGAATACCGTACCGAACACAAGCTCTGAAAATACACTGCATATGTATTCGTAAGCTCCTCCAAGGATCGTTCCCGCAAGAAAGATATAACGGTCATTTTTCTCTCTGTAGGGATAAAGAAACGCAGTGAGGAGCACACAGCCCAGACCCCATACAATACTGAAAGGGCCGTATACCACGCTGCTGCGGCTCATGATGATCCCGGTTCTGGTATAGCAGAAAATCGTTTCTGTAATATCCCCCAGAAAAGCACCGATAAAAAACAGCATTGCCAGCTTGTAAAAACAGCAGCCTCTGGCAAAAACGGCTGTTTTTTCATCTATGCCCCCATTCTCCGCCCTCTTCCTTTCTTTCAGGCTGGGATACGCTTTTACCATCCTGCGTCTGATCCGCTCTGTGAGGGCATTTTCAAGAAAGGATGACAGCCCATAAAGCCGTCCGCTGACCTCAAAGGCTGCCCGTCCCAGAAAATAGTGCATCTGCAGGACAGCTGCCGAAGAACCCAGGCCATCTAAAAATGCTGCAATCAATACAGCTGTCAGAATAAGCATTCCGGCCCTTTGGGGAAGCATATAAATAAGCTTTACCAGAAGCGGGTCAAACAGCCGGATGCAAAGCACGGCACAGATTCCCCAGAAAAGAGAGGCCGGCAGACAGATATACCCTCTTGCAGAAAACCTGTGTCCGGAATAATCCCACCATTTCTGGCCGGAAATCCGCTCCAGCAGAAAACCGCAGATGTATTCTGCAAAAGCTGCTATGATCATGCCACCCAGAAAAAGGAAAATCAAATGCTCCTTAAGTTCCGGCAGAACAACCCCAAAGGCCGCAGACGTCAATCCGTAGACCGGACAGAAGGGTCCGTTTAAATAGCCTCTGTTGACAAATTTTTTCTGCTTGGCCGCAGCCGCGCACACCTCCAGGCACCAGCCCGCGACCGAGTAGACCGCAAACATCCATAACAGCTCATATCCGGAATACCTCATAGGCCGCCTCCTTTTTACAGTTCTTTTCATTCTCTTATGAATTGTACCACAGAATATGCCATTTCACCATACGGACAGAATCGTTATATTTTTAACATTTCGTTTTCCTTTTGTAAAATTTATGCTATACTACTGTCAATTAACTTACAGCCTTCCGCCGGCCCTTAAGGGAAGACGGGGACATACCAGGGAGGAAAACCTTATGGATCACAGAAATCTTACACTGCTGACAGACCTGTATGAACTTACCATGATGCAGGGATATTTTAAAGAAAAAGACGCCAATGAAACCGTCATTTTCGATATGTTTTACCGGAACAATCCGCACGGAAACGGGTTTGCCGTCTGCGCCGGACTGGATCAGGTGATTGAATATATCAGGGATCTTCATTTCGATAAAAGCGATATCGCATATCTCAGAAGCGTAGGAATCTTTGAAGAAGACTTTCTGGAATATCTCCGGGACTTCCGTTTTACGGGTGATATCTATGCCATTCCTGAAGGTACGGTTGTTTTCCCCAGAGAACCTCTTGTAAAGGTGACCGCCCCGATCATGCAGGCACAGCTGGTAGAAACAGCCCTTCTTAATATCATCAATCACCAGAGCCTGATCGCCACTAAAACAGAGCGCATCGTCTATGCCGCCAAGGGCGACGGCGTGATGGAATTTGGACTGCGCCGTGCCCAGGGGCCGGACGCCGGCACCTATGGGGCAAGAGCCGCCATGATCGCAGGCTGCATCGGCACCTCCAATGTGCTCTGCGGAAAAATGTTTGACGTACCTGTAAAGGGCACCCATGCTCACAGCTGGATCATGAGCTTCCCGGATGAACTTACCGCCTTCCGTACCTATGCAAAGCTCTATCCGTCTGCCTGCATCCTTCTGGTAGACACCTACGATACCTTAAATTCCGGTATTCCAAACGCCATCCGGGTATTTAAAGAAATGCGGGAAGAAGGAATCCCCCTTACCTTTTACGGCATCCGCTTAGACAGCGGCGATCTGGCCTATCTTTCCAAAAAAGCGAAAAAAATGCTGGATGAAGCCGGCTTTCCGGATGCGGTTATCTCTGCTTCCAATGACCTTGACGAATATCTCATTGACAGCCTAAAGATGCAGGGAGCTGCCATCAATTCCTGGGGAGTGGGAACCAACCTGATCACCGCAAAGGACTGCCCTTCCTTCGGAGGCGTTTATAAGCTGGCTGCGGTAAAGGACAAAACCACCGGCGAATTTATTCCCAAGATCAAGCTCTCTGAGAATGCGGAAAAAATTACCAACCCCGGCAACAAGACGATCCAGCGGATTTACGAAAAAGAAACCGGAAAGATTATCGCTGATCTCATCTGCCTGGTGGATGAGAAATTCGACACTAACAATTCGCTCCTTCTCTTTGATCCCATTGAGACATGGAAAAAAACACTCCTCGCTCCCAGAACCTATACCATGCGTGAGCTCCTTGTCCCTGTTTTCCTAAACGGAACCTGCGTATACGAAACTCCAAAGGTAATGGACATCCAGGCTTACTGCAAAAAGGAACTGGATACCCTGTGGGACGAGTCCAAGCGTCTTGTAAATCCCCACAAGGTTCATGTGGATCTGTCCAATGAACTGTGGCATATGAAAAATCAGCTTCTTGATACTTATCACAGAAAATGATGAAATACGAATAAAAACCGGCTTTCCCCCATATCAGTCTGTACCGCCTGATATGGGGCAGAAAGCCGGTTTTTATATTATCTTATTTCAGCAGTTCATTAATGCAGACTGCTCCGTATGGACGGATACTCATTCTGTAAGCGCAGCCCTCCCCCAGACAGCCCTCGATATAGCGGATATACTCATCTGTCAGGTCATTTGGCAGCATAGCCATAATGACGCCGGCAAAACCGCCTCCATGAACTCTGCAGGCGCCCCTCTGCTTTTCTGCGATAAAAAGCTCTGTAAGAGCCAGCGCAATGGTAATTCCCTGCTCCTGAACAGCACTGTTTGTAAAGCAGTTCTGAAGCCATTTCCAGGAAGAATTACCGGAAGCGGTGATATTTTTAAGGAACTTCTCAAAGTTTCCTTCCTTTAAGGCCTTTACTTCCTCTTCCACTCTCTTGTTTTCTTCAAAGAAATGGAGAGCGCGGAGCACAGAACGGTCACCTGCAAAGCTTCTTACCTCGCTCAGCTTTTCAATCACCTGTTCCTCCGTCACCTGGGAAAGTACCTCTTTCCCGAAGAACTGAGCCACCTTTTTCATCTCGTTGGGAACCGAAGAATAATCTGCGCTTAAATCTGCATGGCCCTTTCCAGTCTGCACAATGATCAGGCTGTGATCCTGAGATTCAAAGTCAAAGTTGATCTTTTCTACCTCAGGAACCGCAGGTTCTGTAAAGTCAATGGTGATCAGACCGCCCACGGCGCAGGCCATCTGATCTAAAAGTCCGGATGCCTTATCCCAGTAAATATTCTCAGAATATTTTCCGATATGGGCATAAGCTACGCTGTCCATACGGCCCTCGTTGAAAAATGTATTCAGCATGGAACATAAAAGCATCTCAAAGGAAGCGGATGAACTCACGCCTGCAGCGCTGATCACATTGCTGGTCACATAGGCGTCAAAACCGCCGATACTGTAGCCTGCTTCCTTAAACCCTTTTAACAGACCCTTGATCAGATCATTAGTTCCTGCTTTTTTTGCGCTTGGCTCCAACTGGTTTAAATCAATGGTGATATCCTGATCATAGGTTTCGCTGATGATATGGACCAGATTAGAATAATTAACAGCAGCCGCACCTACGCAGTCCAGGTTAATGCTGCCTGCAAGTACCTTTCCATGGTTATGGTCTGTATGGTTTCCGCTGATTTCCGTACGGCCCGGTGATGAGAACAGAAGAATATTTTCCCTGTCGCCAAATGTCTGTTCAAAGCCTGTAAGAACCTTTTCATAGCGGGTCTCATTCTCAGCCGCTCCTTCTCTTCCATAAAGCTCTGCCATGAGTGCTGAGGCTTTTTCACTCTTTAAAAGCCTGATGGTATCTTTTACATTCATCCCTGCTTTACCTCTCCTTCTTTCATTCAAATACATATCTCCTGAGGGCTCCGAACCCTATGAAAACAGTGTATCACAAAAAAGCATCTTCCTTCAATACAATATTTTCCTGTATTTATACAATTTTCTGGACACACTCCGTATTTCTGATATAATACCATGATACAAACTTTTACAGAAAGGATGTACTCCCATGATAATACCCGACTGGAATGGAAAGCCATACCACTCTCTGGATTATGAATTAAAACATACCTTTGGGCGCAAACTTTACAAGCTCTCCTTAGACGGCGGCATGACCTGCCCCAACCGGGACGGCACCTGCGGCAGCCGGGGCTGCATTTTCTGCAGCGAGGGTGGATCCGGAGACTTTGCCGCGCCTTTAGGAGGCGATGTATGGAGACAGATTGAAGCTGCAAAGGAACGGATCCGCAGGAAAATGCCTCCAGCAGACGGCAGCGCCGATTACATTGCCTATTTTCAGTCCTTTACCAACACCTATGCCTCCACTGATTATCTGTCCCAGCTGTTTTCCAGAGCCATTTCCCATCCGGAAATTGCGGCCCTATCCATCGCCACCCGGCCCGACTGCCTGCCGGATGAAACCATCGCTCTTTTATCCAGTTTAAACCGCATAAAGCCTGTCTGGGTAGAACTGGGGCTGCAGACCATCCACGAAGATACCGCCCGGCTGATCCGCCGAGGATATGCGCTTTCTGTGTTTGAAGAAGCTTTAAAAAAACTGAAAGCCGCAGGACTTACGGTGATCGTCCATGTAATTTTAGGACTTCCCGGAGAATCCAGGGAACGTATGACCGAAACCATCGCCTGGCTGGCAGACCGCCCCATTGACGGGATCAAGCTCCAGCTCCTGCATGTATTAAAAGGAACCGATCTGGCAGCTATGTACCAGTCTGATCCTTTTCCGGTCTTCTCCATGGAAGAATATATTGATTTTGTAATCGATTGTGTGGAGCTGCTTCCGCCGGAACTTACCATCCACCGACTCACCGGAGACGGCCCCAAAAGCCTGTTAATCGCACCCTTATGGAGCGCGGACAAAAAGCGTGTGTTAAACACCCTTTCCCGCCGTTTTAAGGAGCGGGGAACCTGGCAGGGACGGCGCAAATGCAGCCTGTCCCCATGTTACGGTTCGTCCGGCTGCAGTGACGGATCCTGCTGCAATGGCTCCTCCGGACGTATTTCGCTTACCCGTCCGTTTTCATCCACCGCCGCGCCAAAGGACAGCCCTGTCATGTAGTCATAAAATTCGGCTTTCCCTTTTTCATCTGTAAGCATCCTGGTATAGCCTGCCGAGGAAGTTCCGGGAATCAGGGAAAGCCGGGTGGTTTCCCCGTCCCACTCTGCTGCAAGCAGGGCTGTTTTTGGAATACTGCTTCCGAAGATGAAATTTCCCAGACTATATACAATGGGCTTTCCCTTATAGTATTCGATTCCCTGAAGCACATGGGGATGGCTTCCGATGACCAGGTCCGCCCCGGCGTCAATATACTGCTTTCCCAGAGAGCGCTGGTACTCCTCCGGCCGGTCCTTTTTCTCAATCCCCCAGTGCACATAGACAACCACATAATCGCAGGTTTCCTTTAAATGATCAATCTGCTCCAAAAGAAGGGACGGATCATAGGTAGTAAGCATCCCCGGCTTAGAAGCAGAGGCATTCCAGGAGCCCACCGGGATTACACGGGAAGCGCCTAAAAAGCCTATACTTTCCCCTTTTTCTGTAATAATTACCGGTTCGCAGGCCTCTTCCAGATTCCTTCCGGCTCCCACATGGTAAATCCCGGCCTGATCCAGGGTATCGCAGGTATCCAGAAGGGCGTCCATACCAAAATCAAGCGCATGGTTATTTGCCAGGGTCACAAGGTCAAGCCCCAGTTCCCGGAAAATCCTCACCCTCTCAGGCGGAAGCCGGAAGGTAAACTGCTTATCCTCTGCCGCTGTCCCCCGATTGCTGAAAGGAAACTCCTGATTTGCCATAAAAATATCACTTTCATGGATCACAGACTGGAAACCGGGATCCAGCACTCCAGACAGACTGCCTGATTTTTCATAGGCATTTAATACATGGTCAGAAAGAAGGATATCTCCTGCAAATACCATCCGTACTGGTTCATCTCCGGAAGCGGAGTCTTCCTCAGAAGCCTCCGTTTCCTTCATCCCCGGCTCCGGCTCTTCTGCCAGAGGATCATGTTCAATATAAATCTCCGGTTTTGCCGCTGTTTCTGCCTGCCTTATCTCCGTCTCTCTCTCATCATCTGCCCGATCCGTAAAGCCTAAAATAAATACTCCAAGGGCTGCCAACAGCAGTCCAAAGAATACCGCAGCAGCCCCAATCCATCTTTTTTTATTCATCCATATATCCTGTTCTACATCGCTAAGATAATACCGCCGTCATTTGCATAAACGGTGGCCACTCCCGCAGCCTCAGTAATCACGATTTCCTTAAAGGAAGCCCGTTTTTCCAGCTCTGCCTTTACATACAGGGCGCGTTCCTGATGGTTTACATGGCAGATCACAACCCGTTTTCCAGATGTATCCCCCGTCTCCTTGACTGCAATATCGCACATACGCTGCAGCGCCTTATTGATTCCTCTTGCCTGATCCAGCTTGATAATCACGCCTTCTTTTGCTCCCATCACAGGCTTAATATTAAGAGCCGTAGCAAAAAAGGCCTGAAGCCCGGACAGACGGCCGTTCTTACGCAACGTATCCAGAGTCTCCAGTACGAAGTAGGTCTTCATCCTGTGGCTGTAAGCCTCTGCCATTTCTGCAACTGTCTCAAAATCCAGCCCCTGTTCACACAGATCCCGGATATAAAGCGCCTGATCCAGTTCTCCTGAGGAGGCAGAAAGGGAATCGATCACAGCAATCTTCTTTGTCACCGGCTCACCGGCTTCCTTCTTTTCCTCCTCATACAGCTCCTTTGCCAGCACGGCAGAATTATAGCTGCCGCTCAGATGGTTGGAAAGGGTGATCACAAATACTGCGTCCGCATCTGCCTCCTCATATGCCTTTTTAAAGCTCTCCGGCGAAGGGCAGGCCGTCTTGGGACACTCCGGGCAGGCCTTTACCATCTCTATGAATGCGCTCTGATCAAAGGTTTCGTCATCTATCACCTGAACATTCCCCACCTGAAGGGTCAGGGGAATCATCTGAAATCCCGGATCCTTTTTTAATTCCTCTGTCAGATCCAGACAGCTGTCTCCAATGATCTTATACGTCATAATCCTATCCTCCAAACATACTATGTCATTTCCTCAACACATAGTTTTGATTACTACTTATTATAACAGCATACTCTGCAAAATGCAATACCCACTCCAAAACACTGATAATCCCATAATAACCGCCATATAATATAAGAGCCGAAATCATAACAATTTCGACTCCTATATTTATAGATATGATATAACTCTTTTTATATACAGTTCTTTTAAAAATCCAGCTGATCAATTTTCTGAAGTGCATCTGCGTATATGAGGAATGCCTGTTTTAAATGAGCAATTTCCACATATTCATCCGGCTGATGTGCACCGCCGCGCTCATCTCCAAAACGTTTTTCTTTATTCGGTATACCGGGGCCAAATCCCACAGCATGCTTCAACTTTCTGGCATATGTACCTCCTCCCATTACAAATGGGGCTAACTGCATCTTAAGATGGCTGTTGCAGCTATTCAGCAATGCTTTTATAACCGGAGACTCAGGATCTGTAAAACAGGGCTTACTGTCGCGAATCTGATCCAGAACGAAACCAAACTGTGCCGCCCTTGCGCGAATTGCTTCAATCATGATATCGTACTCTGCTGTCACATTGTATCGAATGTTAATATTCTGTCTGAACACAGTACCATCATATCTGGCAATCCCTCCGACATGTGTCAGTTTTCCGGAAAGAGCATCTTCATATGGAACACCAAGACCGGCACCATAATAATCAGAAAAACATTTCGTAATCATTTCCATCAGAGCACAGCCTTCCGGATCAAGAACTTCGCAGTCAAGCAGCAGTTTTGCAAGTTTTACCTCTGCACTTTCTGAATTTTCCGGAAAAGCAGCATGAGCGGCAATCCCCTTGACAGAAACCTTATACATTCCTGATTCCATCCGTTCAACCACAGCACCATTCTGTGATAATTTTTCTGCCTCATCTTCTGAAGTTTTCAGTTCAGCACTGGCATCTGCTGGAACTGCATTTGACATAATTCCTGACTCAAATCCCTTTAAAACCCTACTGATCAGTATTCTGCTCATATCCAGCTCCAGCACACCTTTTTCACCATTGCAGACAGGGAAATTTACATCCGGAACCAGAGAAAAGACTGGCTCTTTATAATGAGCTGCATAGTATTCAATATCTTCCATACCAGCCTCCTCGTTGCAGCCAAACCAAAAACGTATGCTGTGTTTTGGCTTCCAACCGGCTTCTTTCAAGTACCAGACCGCATACAATGCGGCTAAAAAAGAACCTTTGTTATCTGAAGTACCACGTCCGATAATAATGCCATCCTTTACAACCGGACAAAAAGGATCCCCGCTCCATCCAGTGCCGGCTGGAACTACATCCGCATGTCCAAATATGCCAATTTCCGCTTTCCGCTCACCTTTCCACAGCATACTTGCACAATAATTTTCATGGTTATAACTTTGAAAACCCATACGTTCGCTAATTTCACATGCCTTCTTTATTGCTTCCAAACAGTTTTTTCCAAACGGCATTTCCACGTTTTCCGTTTTTTCACTCACACTTGGAATACGCACAAGAGTGCAGATATCCTCTATCAGCAGATTCTCCTGCATATCAATCCATTTCTCTGCTGTTATCATACTTTCCCTCCACCATTTTCTGCAAACAAATGACATGCTACCTGATGCCCAGGACATACCTCCATCATCTGAGGAACTTCCGTTTTACAGCGCTCCGTAGCATAACGGCAGCGTGTATGAAACAGACAACCGCTTGGCGGATTATAAGGACTAGGTATATCTCCCTCCAGAAGAACCGGTATACGCTTTACATCCACATCTGGAACTGGTATTGCCGACATAAGAGCCTCTGTATAGGGATGTTTTGCATTGTTATACAATTCTTCCTTATCTGCCAGCTCTACAATACGGCCTAAATACATAACAGCAATTCTATCGCACAGAAAACGGACTACACTCAGATCATGTGAAATGAACATATAAGTCAAATTAAATTCCTTCTGCAGATCTTTCATTAAATTCAAGACCTGTGCACGAACAGAAACGTCTAAGGCTGATACAGGTTCATCACAGAAAATAAATTGGGGATCCAGAATCAGCGCCCTTGCAATCACGATACGCTGTCTCTGTCCTCCAGAAAATTCATGGGGATATTTTCCAAGATATTCCTCTCTCAGGCCAACCTTTGCCATAATTTCTTTTACCTTTGAAAGTTTCTCTTCTGCACTGGCATTTGAAAAGACATCCAGCGGTGCCTGAATCAACTCCCGTACCGTCATCCTTGGATTTAAGGAAGCATACGGATCCTGAAAAATGATCTGGATTTCCATACGCAATTTACGCATTTCTTCTGCAGGCAAGGCAGCAAGATCCATACCCTTGTATATTACCTTGCCTTCGGTTGGTTTTAAAAGCTGTATAACCGTTCTTCCCAATGTGGATTTTCCACAGCCAGATTCACCTACTATTCCAAATGTTTCTCCTTCTTTTATATCAAAGCTAACATCGTTTACTGCTTTTACTACCGAACGCTCCTTTTGAAAAAGCTTTTTATTTCCATAAAAATACTTTTTTACATGTTCCACTCTCAGAATTTCATTTGCATCATTTTTCATGCTTCTTACCGCCTTTTCACTCATACAGGAAACATCTTACGCTTCTGCCGTCATGCTGATACATACCCGGACGCTCTGTTTTGCAGCGCTCTTTTGCCTGCTTGCAGCGATCACAGAAACGGCATCCCTTTGGCATTGTACTCAATGTTGGCACCGTTCCTTCGATTGTGTATAACCGGTCTATATCCTTGTCTTTTCTTGGTATAGATGCAAGAAGTCCTTTTGTATACGGATGAAGCGGATCCTTAAAAATCCCTTTGGAATCTCCATATTCAATCACCATTCCTGCATACATAACCATTATCTTATCTGCCATTTCTGCAACCACTCCCATATCATGGGTAATCAGCATAATGGAAACTCCTGTATTTTCCTTCATTTCCTTCATGAGTTCCATAATCTGTGCCTGTATGGTTACGTCTAATGCAGTCGTTGGCTCATCTGCAATAATGAGTGACGGATTCTGAGCCAGTGCCATTGCAATCATAACTCTTTGGCGCATACCACCGGAAAGCTGATGAGGATATTCGGAATAACGCTTTTCCGGAGAAGGAATACCAACCTTTTTCAGCATTTCAATACTCTTATCCTTGGCCTCAGACGCTTCACAACAATGGTGTACGGTAAACGCTTCATCCAGCTGCTTTCCAACTGTCTTTACAGGATTCAAGGATGTCATGGAATCCTGAAAAATCATTCCAATGCCCTTTCCTCTGATCTGTGCCATTTCCTTATCTGTAATTTGGGAAATATCTTTTCCCTGAAATAAGATTTCATCTGCCTTAATTTTACTTGTAGCTTTTGGCAGCAAACGCATAATCGACATGGAGGTTACGCTTTTTCCACAGCCGGATTCTCCTACAATTCCAAGTGTCTCACCCTGATCAATATGAAAGTTGACTTCCTCCACTGCCGGAACCCATTCTTTATTGATTTTAAAATATGTTTTCAGATTTTTAACTTCTAATAAAGGCTCCATACGTTCCTCCATTTCTACTCTTTTCTTTACCAACACATTGCGAGTATGCAGCAGTGCAGATGGGAATCATCCGGCTTACTCCAATCTGCACCACTGCACAAAACACAGCGGCGGAATTCTGCGGACATATAAATATGTATGTCCGCAGTTTCCGATACCTGACACAATCTATTTCTTATTCTGTTTCAAACAGATTTTCTCTGTTTTTATTCTACTGTCCAGTTCCAAACGTCTCTGTTCAGCTGTGAATAATCTTCTGTGTCATTTACATTTCCGATACGCTTGTTATGTGCAAACAGGTTGTTTTGAAAATACAAGAAACAAAATGGAACCTGCTCAACAAGAAGCTCCTGATACTTGTCATAGTATTCTTTTCTGTCTTCATAGCTGAATGCATGCTCACCTTCAGCTCCAGTATTATAAATACTCCAGTCAGTCAGCTGTGAGAAATTATTGATATGATCCGGCTTAAAGTTGATAACGCACTCAGAGGGGTCTGGTGATCCACCTGAACCAATCAAAGCAAGGTCTGTATTGCCTTCTCTTACATTTGTCAAATGAGTTGCAAAATCGGATGATACAATACTGGTCTTAATGCCAACTTCCTGTAGATTCTGTTGAATGATTGCACCAGCCTGTTCACGGATTGTATTTCCGGTGGGTACTGAGAATACAAGCTCATGAGAGCCATCCCATCCTGCTTCTGCAAGTAAAGCCTTTGCTCCTTCCGGATTATATCCAACGTTCACTACTTCATTGTAATATTTGTGGTTCACACCAAAGGGACCGTATGCGGCTTCCCCTTCTCCCTGCAGCAGACCGTCTACAATAGCATCTCTGTTGATTGCCATATTGATTGCCTGTCTTACCTCTGGAGTCAGATATTCCTTGGATGTATTGATCGCCATATACTGATAACCAACTGTCTCTATTGGAATACATACAAGATTCTCCTGCTGCTGTGCCATCTCCCAGTCAGAAAGCTGAAGTGAAGCAACATTTCCTGCCAGAATATCAATCTCATTATTCATAAGTCCGGAAAGCAGGTTTGGAGTTGTTACAACTCTTACAACAAAACGATCCCACTGAGGAGTCTTTAGATGGTAGTTCTTATTTGCTGTAAATTCCATACGTTCACCGCTGATTTGATTCTCATAAACACAAGGGCCAGAACCAATCGGTGCATCCCAGTAATTGCTTGTACGAATCTGATCAAGAGGCAGATCGCCAAGAAGATGCTCCGGAAGGATATAAATATCTCTGAACTTAATAAAGAACAGGAAATCTATATTGGTCGGCTCTGTACAGGTAAATTTCACAGTATGCTCATCAACTGCCTCTACTGCCAAGCTGTCATCACTCTCTTTAAATCCTGCAAACGGACTTACGTTATTCTGTCTTACTGCTGCAACCGTAGGTGAGCCATAAACCTTGCAGGTAAATACTACATCATCTGCAGTAACAGGTTCACCATCATGCCATTTTGCATTTTCGTTCAAATGAACCGTTAATACCATACTGTCTTCACTCATTTCCCATGAATCGGCCAGTCTTGGTTCATAGGTACCATCCTGCTTTAAATAAACAAGCTTATCAAAAATCAGGTCAAAAATTGCATCCGAATAGGAAGCCGTTGAGTCAAAGGGGATCATGGAATCCCATGGTGAAACCATTGCCATGGTAATAGTCTTTGTACCATCATTTGATTCCGTTTTCGTCTCTTCAGAAGACTTTTCCGTTATTTCTGCGGCAACCGACACCGTTGTCTCTGTCGTGTTGCTGCTACAGCCGGCAAGTGCTGATACAGCCAGCAACGCCGCCATTGTCATGCTGATCACTCGTTTTTTCATAAATCGTCTCTCCTTTTCATTTATTTGCATTCTTTAAACTTTCATTTTGGTATCAAGTGCATCACGAATACCGTCACCAATAAAATTGATGCTCAGTACAGTTAAAACCAGAAGGATTCCTGCCGGTACCCACATATACAGCTTGCTGGATAACACGCTGATCGACTGTGCATAGTACAAAATATTTCCCCATGAGGCTTCCGGAGGCTGTACGCCCAACCCAAGGAAGCTCAGTGATGACTCCGTAATGATTGCCTGTGCAGTACGGAAGGTAAAAGAAATGATAACCGGTGCCAAGGAATTCGGCAAAACGTAACGCAGCAGAATGGGTATATTTTTCGTACCAATCGCCTTTGCCGATTCTACATAATCTTTCTCTCGTATGGACAAAACACTTGCATAAATCAATCTTGCAAATTCCGTCCACCCAAGAAATCCGATTACCAACGTAACCGTTATAAGTGACTGCCCCAATACACTGGCTAAAACCAGAATCAGAATCATGCTTGGGAAAGACATGAATATGTCTGCACACCGCATAATGATTGTTTCTACCCATCCTCTGAAATATCCAGCGATCAATCCAAGAGGAACTCCTATCACAAGACTTACAATAGCAGAACAAATACCAACCATCAGGGATACCCGTCCTCCATAAATGAGACGCGCAAATAAGTCTCTTCCTACATCATCACATCCCAGAATATGCTCCGCGGACGGGGCTACTCCAAATGCTGCATAATCCATGGAATATGGATCTAATTCCATAAAAACTGGTAAAAATACCACACATAAAATTTCAATCAGTAATATGATTGCCCCAAGCATGGCGAGTCTATGTGCAAGGAACTTCTTTATCACGTCATGGAAATATGAACTCTTATTATTTTTTTTCTGCATTTTTCCACCACCTTATCAGGAGTACCGAATCTTAGGATCCAGCAGACCATAAATCAGATCCACAATAATATTTCCAATCAATACTGCCGCTGCAATAAATACAGTTATTCCCATAATAACCGGATAATCTCTTGAATTGATTGACAATACCATCAGGCTTCCAAGTCCTGGCCATGCAAAAATCTGCTCTGTAACAACAGCACCACCAACCAAAAACGGAATCATCATGCCGATTCTTGTCACTACTGGAATAAATGCGTTCTGCAGTCCGTGTTTTATCAGCACTTTTTTATCCAGTACACCTTTTGCACGGGCTGTCCGAATATAATCTTCTTGCAGCACATCTAACATCGCGCCTCTCATCTGACGAATCAGACCGCCAACCTGCTGAATAGATAAAACAACCATTGGCAGGAACAGATGATGCAGCAGCATTTCAATGCTTCTTGTTCCTGATGTATCATACATACCGCTGCTTGGGAATATTTTCAATACAACTGAAAACAGATATACAAATACCAATCCGGCAAAGAAATTGGGAATCGCTGCTCCAATAAATGAAAGCGCTGATGAAGTGTAATCCCATGCTGAATACGGTTTATAGGCAGACATGATACCCAATGGTATTGCAATTACAATTGAAAATGCCAATGAAGAAAATGTCAAAAGCAAAGTCGGTCCGATTCTCTCAGAAATATCTGCCCATACTGCATGTCCGGTTCGATAGGAAGTACCCAGATTTCCCTGCAGCAATTGTCCTAACCAATTCAAATATTGAATCCAGACAGGCTGATCCAGTCCAAGTTTATGTCGCATTGCTTCCATTTGTTCTGCTGTCGCATTTGGGTCTAAAAATATCATTTCAAGCGGTGAACCGGGTGCCATAGCTGACAGTGCATAGACCAGAATTGTAATGCCCAGAAAAGTCGGTATTGCGATCAATAATCTCTTTCCAATATATTTTAACATGAATGCCTCTTTTCTTTTTCTGTCTTATAAGTTTCTTGCCTCTTCTACTGCTGCACGCACAAGTTTTCTGTCCTGTTCAGTAGCAAGCGTACAATCTGCACCTAAAAGGAGCCCCTTTCTTCCAAATTCTGCAACAATTTTTCTTACCTCGGCGCGCACCGCTGCTTCATCTCCATCCACCAAAACACCGCTACGGTTTTCAAGTCCCCCTAAAACAGCCTTTCCCGGAAACTGTTTTCTGCCGTCCTCAAGAGACATAGGAGCTTCATATACACCCCAGTTTACAACGTCTGCAAGCACTGCATAGTCTGCATCATACCGTTTCATATTCAATCCGTTCTTGCACATATGCAGGAAGCAGTATCCTCCGGCATCTTTGACTGCCCTCATAATCTGAAGATCCAGCGGTTTTATCCAGCGTTCAAATTCTTCATCTGTAAACCATTTTGTCTCTGCACCAAGGCCTGCATAATAAACAGAATCAAGGCCTGCTTCTGTAATATATTTCTCTGCAAGTACACACATCCCATCTGCTATTTTCTGCATAGCTGACAGCATCTTTTTTTCATCCCAGCGAAGGAAATCCACCTGCATCTGCCTCACTTCACTATAGTTATATGTCTCACCCATTTTCTCCAGAGGATGGATTCCTGATGCACAAATACCATGCAGTGTTCCCATACTGAAAGCATCGTGATCTGCTCTGTCAAGAATCTTTTTTGTCATTTCCAGCTGGTCGGCAATGAAATCAGAGCTGCGGTCAATCACCGGAATTTTATCATAATAATCTTCCGGAGACTTGATCATGCCATAGCATGGAACAAGATGTTCATTCATCACCTTGATGATATCTGTATCTGTTTCTTCAAAAAATTTTAAATGTGCCTCAACCGCTGCATCTCCAACTGCTTCATGGGCCGGAAAATGTAATGAAAAACTAGACGGTACAGCATCTGCTTCTCTGCCTTCAATCACTGCAATTACACGTTCTTTTTTTGTCATAGTTGCATCCTCCATTGATGTGTTTTCTAATATTATTACTGGTATTATATCAAATATATTGATGCATTGCAATGGTGTTTTGTATATTTTTTATATTTTATATTCACATAGAGATATTATATAGTTATATTCGCCATAACTTTAAGCTATTTTACACAATAAAAAAACACGATAACAGCATAATGCTCAAATCGTGTTCTCATATATCTTTACTTTTTGCCATTATAAGCTCCAGGAATGCAGACTTAGAATTTCTTCCTTCACTGCCAATATATCTGTCTCAAGAGCCTGACAGGCACGTTCAATATCTCTGTTTACTAGAGCTGTTACAATATCTTTATGATTGCGTCCGTCTGACTCACACTTTTTACTCCACGCAGATTGAAAATACTGGGATACATATCGGGAACTCTGCTTAATAATCTGCATCAAAATATTATGACCATACACATTACCATTCAAGGAATACAGATAGCTGTGGAACTCATAATTACGCGACCAGTTTTTTGAAACAATTCTGTCCTGATCAAGTACATGCTTGCTTGCAATCTGATCTAAAATCTTAAGCTGTTTCTCATTTATTATTGGGTATGCCTTGCGTAGTCCACTTGTTTCTATGTCTGCGCGTAACTCCAAAATATCAATCACTTCTTTTAATGTAACTGGCATAACCTGATAACCCATGCGCGGAATGTTCTTTAAAATTCCATCCTTACACAACTCAATCAAAGCTTCTCTAACTGGAGATTTACTTACATTGTACTGTTCTATCAAACGGCTTTCTGTCAAGATATCATTCTGCTTGTATATTCCATTTGTCACATCATCATATATCCCCTGATACACTTTTTCCTTCAAATTTTCTTTCATCTTTCATCGACCCCTTATCATACTAATAATATTATCAGGCTGTTTTTCTCATTTGTCAACTGTAAAATACCTATTCCGACCATAAAAGACACCATTTTACGATAAATATATTATAAACCATTCCATTCCCAAACAGGACCAGTGTTATGACTTGCACGAGCCACCACTGATCCTGTCTCTCATTCACACGTTTATGATATTCCTGTTTACTTTATTCCCGATAATGCTTTAGCTAAGCGGAGCCCCCGAATGCTCCTACGATTACCATATAGTTTTCTATCTATTCATTGATATTGGAAGCATTCTTTTTACTTCTCATACCAAATCTCTTCTTTTTAAACCGATCCCTCCTTAACGCCCCGCAGCCCTGATACTCTGATATACCTGGTCTGCCTGGCTTTTCAGTTCCTCATAATAATCAAAGTGAAGGATCACAAACCTGCCCTCAATCTGGCGCACATACCAGTCCGAGTGATGGGAAGTACCGTCAGAAAACCGGGTGGAACTTAAGCATGAACGCCAGGTATGGCCTCCCAGCTCCACGGTTTCAAAACGATCCACCTGATACCCTCCTGTGCTTTCGTATTCCCTCAGCGCCTCCATATACCGGTCAAGTTCTGCTTCCGCATCTATAAAATCAAGTGTCACGCGATAACTTAATTCCGGATCATCCACATCTACATGTTCTCCGCCTACGAGAGCATATGTCCTGCTGCTTCCATCGCCCTTTAAAACCGTCGCCGCCTCAGGGAAGGTCAGCTCCAGGTCTGCCCATTCATTCCGGTAATGATTGCCCTCCAAGGTTCCCAGTGTAAATTCTGCAGCAGCCCGTTCACTCCCCTCTTTCATGTAACCGTCTGCGCCAAAGGTATACTCCACCCCGTCAATGCTCTTCGTTACAGAAGTAACCATATGACCGTACTCATCCACATATTTCCAGCCATCTGCTTCTTTAATCCAGCTGCTGTACAAGATCTTTCCTTCTCCGTCCAGACGATAGGTCAGTCCAAACTCATCCTGCTTCCAGCAGTCCTTTGCAAAGCTTCCGTCTGCAAGACGATACTTCCAGCCTCCGTCTTCGGAATACTCCCAGCCCTCGATCCCGCTGTAGGGCTGCAGACAATCAAGAAATGCGGCTGCCTCTGCTGCCTGGTCTGCAGAATACGTCTGGCAGATCACATAGATCCTGTCTCCTTCCTGGCGGATGTAGAAATCATTTACCAGCATCTTTTCCATCTGGCTGATGTAGTTCTGCACTGTCGCCTTCTGCCCCTCTGTGAGTTCTGCCGTATTCATATAATCCTTCATGGAGTCGGCCATGAGTTTTCCATAATTCACCTTCAGATATTCATATTCCTTTGTTCCCAGGGTAATCATACCGCTCTGGGTCATGGTCTCATCCAGACCGGACTGTATCATCTCTGCTTTTAAGGTTTCCACACTGAAGGGAATCCCCGTTCCATCATCTGCCGGCATCACAAATCCCATATTTACAATATAAGTCTTATCCGTCTCATTTACCATGGATGCAGCAAAATCAATCTGCATCTGATCCGATGTTTTCATCTGGGCTACCAGCTGCCTGGATATTTCCCAGCCGCCTCCCATGCGGTCTACCTGATAGGAAGCCGGAACCTGGGCCTGAAAACCACCCATACGGCTGGTAATGATCTGCCCATCAATGGTGCTGAGTCCCAAAGGCTCTGCAAATACCCCAAACGCACCAGAAAGTGAGAGCGCTGCTCCCAGGCAGACGCCCTGTATTGTCTTCAAAAAACGTTTTTTTATCAATGATCTTTCCTCCCGTTTTCTCCGTAAATCCAAAAAAGCCGATGCAGACCGCTGCACCGGCTTCCCCTGCAGAGCTTCTCACAGCCTCTGCCGTATTCTTATTTTACTCTTTATTCTGTCTTCTGTCCAGCCATAATCATCATAATCTCATTGCTGCGGCTGACAAACTTTGTCATTCGTTCAGGAGAAAGGGCTCCGTGGGAAAGACTTGCCAGATCGTAAAGCTGCTCACAGATGGCGGCAGTATGTTCTCCTTCTTTATTTTCAAGCACATACTTAACCAGAGGATGGTTGGCATTAAGCACCAGGGTTTCTCCCATTCCGCCGAACATGCCCATATCCATTCCGCCCATGTTGTACATCTTCATCATATCCTGCATTCTTCTTGTTTCTTCGGATACGGTGATCATGGATGCAATGCCTGCATTCTTCATCTTTTCAACCTTGATATCCAGCTTATCATTATTTAAAGCTTTCTTAAATACCTCGGTCAGCTCCTCAGAGGACTTCTTAAATTCCTCGTCATCCTCTTTTACTTCCTCCTTAAAGGAAGCGTTTAAGTCCGTATCAATACGCAGGAACTTCACGCCCTCTTTCTTCTGCTCCACATGGCTGATAAACGGATTGTCAATGGCAGCCGGCATGATAACAGCATCGATCCCTTCCTCCTTAAAGAGGTTGATATACTGGCTCTGCTCCTTTTCGTCGGTTACATAGAAAATGGTATTTTCATGCTTTTCCTTATTCTCATCCAGGCAGTCCTGTAAGGTCAGATACTTGCCCTCCAGGTTCTTATACAGGATATAGTCGCCCATCTTATCTGCAAACTTCTCATCCTTGATATAGCCGAACTTGATGAAGGGAGCAATATCATCCCAGTATTTCTCATAGGTCTCACGATCTGTCTTGCACATACCGGACAGCTTGTCCGCTACCTTCTTTGTAATATAATCGGAAATCTTCTTTACAAAGCCGTCGTTCTGCAGGGCGCTTCTGGATACGTTTAACGGAAGATCCGGACAGTCGATCACACCCTTTAACAGCATTAAGAACTCAGGGATTACTTCCTTGATATTATCTGCGATAAATACCTGGTTATTGTACAGCTTAATGGTTCCCTCGATGCTCTCGTACTCCATGTTGATCTTCGGGAAGTACAGAATACCCTTTAAGTTAAAGGGATAATCCATGTTCAGGTGGATCCAGAATAATGGCTCCTTGTAATCTCTGAATACCTTGCGGTAGAAATCCTTATACTGCTCCTCTGTACACTCGTTGGGATGCTTATTCCACAGAGGATTGGTGTCATTTAACGCTACAGGACGTCTTAAAATCTTATATTTTTCTCTGGACGGCTCGATCTCCACGGTTTCCTTGGTACCGTCCTCCTTTTCCTTCTCCTCGGTCTTTGCAGGCTCGATAACAGTCTCAACTACCGTATCCTTTTCGGTCAGTTCGTCCTTTTCGATGGTATCATACTGAGGCTCTGCAGTCTCATTCTCCAGGAAAATGCTTACAGGCATGAAAGCACAGTATTTCTCAATAACCTCTCTTGCACGGTACTCGTTGGAGAACTCGGTGCTGTCCTCGTTGAGGTATAAAACAATGGTCGTACCAACCTCTGCCTTTTCTCCCTCTGTCATCTCATAGTCAATGCCGCCTTCAGACTCCCAGTGCACCGGCTTTGCATCCTTCTGATAGGATAAGGAATCAATGGTAACCTTATCTGCCACCATAAATGCGGAATAAAAGCCCAGACCGAAATGTCCGATGATCTGGTCTTCATTTGCCTTGTCCTTGTACTTCTCCATGAAGTCCTGAACGCCGGAAAATGCGATCTGGTTAATATATTTGTCAATCTCTTCCTCCGTCATGCCAAGGCCATTATCCCTGATGGTAATGGTCTTTTCATTGGGGTTTACGCTGACCTGGATCTTATACTCCACATCCTCAGGCTTTTCGTACTCGCCCATCAGCTCCAGCTTTTTAAGCTTGGTGATCGCGTCGCAGCCATTGCTGATCAGCTCGCGGTAAAAGATATCGTGATCGGAATAAAGCCACTTTTTGATCACAGGGAAAATGTTCTCGCTTGTAATAGATAAACTGCCTTTCTTTGCCATAATATGCGCCTCTTTCTTTTGATTTTTCTTTTCTGAAACTCATATGGTCTGGGACTTCCAAAGTGGTTCTGGAAATATCCCTTTATTTTATCTGCTCATAAATTACATTGTAGTACCACTTTGGAGAAATGTCAACAAAAAATTAGCACTCATTCGAAATGAGTGCTAGCAAAATCCTTTAGCTTCTAGGGAAGAAAATCCCTTATTTTCCTGCTCCTGGACGGATTTCTCAGTTTTCTTAAAGCCGCCGTTTCAATCTGGCGGATACGTTCTCTGGTAACCTTAAACCGCTTTCCCACTTCCTCCAGTGTCATGGGATGGCCCGATTCCAGGCCAAAGCGCAGGATAATGACCTCCCGCTCTCTGGGGTTTAGACCCTGGAGCATCTGATCGATTTCTTCTCTTAAAAATACGCTCTCAGCCTTTTCCTCTGTGGATGCGTTAGCATCGTCTGCCACAAAATCTCCCAGATTGGAACCGTCCTCATCACCCACCGGCGTCTCTAAAGATACTGTGTCGCCGGAAGACTGCATCAGCTCTGTGACCCTCTTTTCCGACATTCCTATCTCTTTCCCGATCTCCTCATTGGAAGGTTCCCGGCCCAGCCGCACTGCCAGCATCCTCTGAGCCCTGCGCACCCGGTTTACAGCTTCTACCATGTGAACAGGAAGACGGATAGTTCTGGACTGATCCGCCAGCGCTCTTGTTACAGACTGTTTTACCCACCAGGTAGCGTAGGTGCTGAGACGGTAGCCCTTTGTATAATCAAACTTTTCCACCGCTTTCATCAGGCCGATATTTCCCTCCTGGACCAGATCCAGAAAGCTCATCCCGCGGCCTGTATAGCGCTTTGCAATGCTGACTACCAGCCTGAGATTGGCCTCTACCAGTTTCTGGCCTGCATGCAGGTCTCCTAAGGCCTTGCGTTTTGCCAATTCCTGCTCCTGCTCCTGGGTAAGAAGAGGAATGGAGCCGATTTCCTTTAAATATTCCCGGATCGGATCCGTACTGGCTACGCCCTCTAACAGCTGTTCGTGAGAATTTTCCTCATCTTCCTCATCATTGTCCGCAGATGGAGAAAAATCCTCATCATCTGTCTCGGAATCCTCCCTGTTCCAGCGGTATTTGCTGTTTATCAGTTCTGATACGGTATCCTCAGAATCATCCCCATCTTCTTCCAGAAGAAGTCCTTCATCCTCAGATGTATCCGTTCCCTCTTCTGCCAGAATCTGTACGCCCCGCTTTTCCAGTCTGGCATATACATCTTCCATTTCCTCCGGCGTTACTGCTTCATCTGCAAAGCAGTCTAACACCTGGGTCATCTCAAGACGTTTGTCATGAGCTGCTGCCAAAGCAGTCAGTTCATCCAGTTTCTTCATCAGCTTTGTCTTATCCATATTGCTCCCTTCCCTGTTTTAAGAGCTTGTCCCTCATATGCTTTCGATTTTTCGCTCTGCTAATTTACCCCTTCCTGTGTGCACGGAATCTGACGGGAACGGAAAAACTCCCTCACAGACTCATCCCACTGAACCTCCAGGGCCTTGTCCAGAGTAAAAAATTTAAGTGCGGTTCCCGTAATACAGTATAATTCCCCTTCTTCATACCGGATATTCAGATACAGTCCCTGGATCTGATCCCCGCTTATTCCGGTGCCGCTTTTCGAAGCAAAACGCTCTGTCTGTCCGGCCGGAAGCTGCAGTACGATCTTAAAGCTTTCAGGCAGCTTTTTTCCTTTGATAAGAGAAAAACAAAACGGGCGCAGCTGTCTCCAGGAAGAAAACTCCCCGATCCTTTGCTCCTCCCGCTCCTCTTCTGTATAATACCCGGATCTGATATGTCCATCCATGGTAAAACTATTGTATGTAACGATATTCACCTCCCGCACCCAGAAGGAATCAAAATCCTCCTTTATAAACAGTCGGGATGTAAAGGACTTTACGTCCTCGGCCTTTAATGCGATCATAAGTTCTCTCCTGTCCGGCCTATTGTGTCTAAATTTTCCAAATCTTATCTAATTATACCTTTTTAGCCGAAAAACGTCAATCAGTTTAAAGGAAGTGTCGCAAAAACCGCTTCTGTTCTCTCAGCTGTATAAAATACGGCAGAGAGAAATGCTTCTCTCTGCCGCAGCATCAGCTCTTTTAACCTGTACCTTTAAATTCCCGCTTTCCGATAGCGCTCTGCCATTTCTTCCAGAGATACCTGCTCCACAAGAGGCGCTTTTCCAAAGGAGCCAAACTCTACGATCAGAGTCCCCACAACCTCTTTCACACCCCGTTCGATACAGTCCACAATGGCTGCCCGATCCTCATCCTCTACAACACCGTACATCACTGTGTCCATAATAGGAGGAAGGAATACTCTTGGATCAAACTGATCCTTCTTTTTCTCCAGAAGTTCATAAATTCCTCCTACTGAGGGACTGGTGCGAAGCTTTGGCCGGGCTGCAAACAGCTCCTTCATATTGCGCGTCACAGCCAAACGGATATCCGTATCCACATTGATCTTATTAATGCCGCAGCGGATCGCTGCCTTTAACTGCTCAATGGAAATACCGTGGGTATCTGCAAGCTCCCCTCCTAGAGCGTTGATTTCATCTACAATGTATCCGGGAACGGTAGATGAGCCATGGGAAACAAGAGCCCCAAAAATCCCCAGATGGTTCATACACTCACGGATTGCCACCGGGATTTCCTTACGGAGCTTTACATTTTTCCCCTTTGAGGCTCCATGCATGGTTCCATAGGAAATCGCCAGTGCATCTACCCCTGTTTTCTGGAAAAATTCCACTGCGGACAATGGATTCGTATAGGTGGAGGAAGCTGCAAACACATGATCCTCCACACCGGCCAGAACTCCCAGCTCTCCTTCTACGCTGACACCTCTGGCATGAGCGTATTTTACGACCTCTCTGGTCAGCTCCACATTTTCATCAAAGGGAAGGGAGGAGCCGTCGATCATGACAGAGGTATAGCCTCCCTCTATGGCTGCCACGCAGGAGTCAAAGTCTCTGCCGTGATCCAGATGGAGCACCACAGGAATGGCTGCTGTCTGAGCATATTTTTTTACTGCGCCGGCAATATTTCTGGCTCCGATCTTCTTATCCTCCAGAGTAGCGTGGATAAAATCCGTATTTCCTCCCATAAAGCCATTTGCCAGATCCGCCCCCTGCAGGATAGCTGCAGAGCGGAACATTTCATGAACCTCTATGGCTGCCTTTGCCTGAGCAACCGCATTTACGTTAAATGCTCCCTGGCCGAAGCCGTATTTCATGGAAGCCTCCAAAAGAGGCCGCAGGGGAATTAAAGACATGGATCTCCCTCCTTCATCATCAGATGGACTGCTCCCAGCTTAAAGGTCTTTGGCAGAGCCAATATATTTGGGTTTGGTCCTACAAATTTTTTCTTTGCATCCTCCAGAGCCTCCTCAATGGTGGCTCTGGTCTTAAGACCCATTCCTCTGGCATAGCCGGGTTCCTGGGCACCGCATACATAAATTGCCGACGTATTCATTTCTGCAATATGGGCCGAACTCATCATGGAAAAGCCGTGGAACGGATGGAAGGCATTGCAGTAGCGGTACTTGCGGATATATTCCTCATTGGTGGCAAAATATTCGCCGTAGCGGTTTAAATCCGGCAGGATATTCATGTAATCCTTCTGGAACATATCGTAAAGCTCTCTCATATAGGGCCATCTCTCATCATGGAAATAGCCGTTGCAGATGGAAGCGCAGATAATCACGCAGTGATCGCTCATGACCCGTTTATGGCGCACTACCTGTGCGGAAATGGCCTGCATCATCATAACAGGATTGGTTCCCATGCCGTCGCCGTAATGGAACTTCTGTGGAAGGCCAAAAATCATTACATCATACTTCTTTTCAGCCCAGGGGATATAGGTCCGCTTGTCGGCCGTAATCCAGGAGTGTGGCTGCATCACCTTTGCATAGCCGCTGTTGATCTCAATCTGTCTGGAATACGTATCCAAAACCGCGTCGCAGCAGAAAAACTTCTTTCCCATGCATTTTTCCATGTGCTGGCCGATCTCATCAAACTTGGTCCGCATAAGGGAGTGGCCGTTTACCGGGGTAAAATCCTTCCGGTGCATAACCTGAGGCACATGATGGGATGCAATGGAACGCCAGTGGGTAATTCCTGTAGAACAGTGCTTATATCCTCCGGAATAGCCGCCGTAAGGATTTCCCTGGGTATGGCCGATAAGGATCGCCACATCACTGTCATACACATACTTATTCATAAGAACAGGGTCTCCCCGGTCTGTCATTCCCAGATCAACCATGTGTTCATAATCCTCGCTGTCATGGCTGATGATCTGGTGGGTATACCAGAATTCGTGGAACAACTCCTCCCCCAGGATATCGCGGATCTCCTTTTCCGTACTTCTGGGATGAAGGCCGTTGGAGCAGATCAGCAGGATATCCTTTTTTTCTACCCCCACAGAGTACAGTTCTTGAAGGATCAGCTTAATGGAAATCTTCCGGTGAGCCGTGGGCTGAAGCCCTCCCTTTACAATATCCGGGAAAATAATGACCACCTTGGAACCCTTGTGGGCTAACTCTGTTAAAGGCGGCATTCCCATAGGGTTGCGGATGGATTTTAAGGTTTCCTCTTCTAATTTATCTTCCGGAATACAGGGCGGATCCGGCACCGTCTCCCCTGGGATAAAAATGTCTGTAGAATCCGGCAGAACGGCATCTACCATGCCCTGCCCGTATTCAAATGATACTTTCATATAAAAACTCTCCTTCCCAAATGCTTTAAGCTTTTTCTGCTGTCAGGTACAGCTTTACGATTTCCAGATATTCCTCCGGATAAAATCCGATCTCACCTGAAAAACGGGTCAGCGCAATCAGTCCGCCATCCATATCCGGAACAGAGGCAAGCATAGCGGCATTGTCCTGCTTTAATCCGCCTCCGTAAACCACATCCATGTCCCCGGTAATCTCTTTTACAAATGCTCCGATCTTTTGGATATACTCCTTATCCGGCGGGATTTTTCCCGGCCCGATAGCCCATACGGGTTCATATGCGCAAGCATAGCGGCATTGTCCTGCTTTAATCCGCCTCCGTAAACCACATCCATGTCCCCGGTAATCTCTTTTACAAATGCTCCGATCTTTTGGATATACTCCTTATCCGGCGGGATTTTTCCCGGCCCGATAGCCCATACGGGTTCATATGCAATGGTTACGCAGCTCTTGTCCACATCCTTTAATCCCTCCTCCAGCTGCGTCCTTAAAACCTCCTGCCACCTGGTCTGCTCCTCTGAAGTTTCTCCGATGCAGTAAAGCACCTTCAGACCAGCCCGTACAGCCTCTCTGATTTCCTGATTTAATATTCCGTTTACAGCTGCCGGGTCTCCTCCTCCCGCTGCAAGGATCCCTGCCTTATCCTTTCGTTCCTCACAGTGGCCGATGAGCACATAACTGCATCCCAAAGCTCTGGCTGCATTAGCTGTGCGGCTGGTAGTAAAGGCTCCGAAGTTCCCCCCCACTGCCGTATCCTGGCGGAATACTCCCTGGCAGCCTACCTTTACCGGACTGCCTTCGCAGAGAGTCCCTGCCGCTGTGAGTATGTGGGCTTCGGGGAAAAACATGGCAAATTCCACATCCTCTGTTCCATACTCCATAAGCCCCTTCTGAGTCTGCTCCACAATATAGGAACCCCAGTCCTTCATGGCAGCAATAGCGTTTACGCCGCCATACTCCTTTGGAATATCAAAACGCTTCAGATTTAAAAAGATATGCTTCATTCTCTGTCCTCTCTTCTTTCCCTGTATATCTCCTGAAAATCAATATAGTCCGGTATTTCCTCTCCGGTAAGAGGGCGGCACCAGCTTACAAAGGCATCCGTCACATCATTTCCCCTGTTATTGATATAGGAAGCCGGAACAGTCCGTTCTGTAAGCATCACCTGTTCCACCGGAATACGGATGGGGCAGACCTCATATTTCTCCTGCTCCCTGCGCGCAAAGCCGATCATAATGCCTGTACAGCCCTCCATTGCAGCCTTTAAGGCTTCTCTTCCTGCAAGCACCGCCTCCTCACGGTCCACCGGGGACTGAAGGGAGATGGATGCTCTGCCGCAAAGCCCCGGCTTTTCGCTTCTGGCCTTAATTCCCAGCTTTTTGATCACCAGCTCTGCCAGATAAGCTCCCACGTCTCCGTAGTAGACGGAACGGCCTGTCTGGAAAATAGGAGGCACGACAGGCTTTCCGCTTTCATCCTTTAAGCCCTCGCTGGCGACCACAACCACACCGCCCAGCCTGTCATACAGCTCCTTCACATCTGCCAGAAATTCCTCTTCCCTGAAAGGACGCTCCGGAAGATAGATCAGGTGCGGCGCATCCCCGTGTTTTTTCCTCGCCAGAGCTGAGGCCGCTGTAATCCAGCCTGCATTGCGCCCCATGGCCTCTAAAATACACACATGAATGGGAAGAGATTTCACATCCGCCCCTATCTCAGCCGTTGTTCTGGCTATATACCGGGCCGCGCTGCCGTAGCCCGGAGTATGATCTGTAATGCCGATATCATTATCAATGGTCTTTGGGATTCCTGCCACCCGGATATCTGAGTCTGGATCTAAAACCCTCACCAGCTTTCCGCAGGCGTCCATCGTGCCGTTTCCCCCGTTAAAAAGCACATATCGGATATGGTGCTTACGGAAAATGGCCTCCATTGCCTTATAATCTTCCTCCTCCAGCGCATATCGGGAAGAGCCAATGGCAGTTCCCGGCGTGGCAAGGAGCTTTTTCAGCTCTTCTTCAGGAAACCGGGACAGATTTAAAAACCGTTCCTTTAAAATTCCCTCGCTTCCGCCGATGGCTCCGTAAACTGCGCCCACTGCGCCGCTTTCCCTTGCTTCAAGAAGTACGCCGTACAGCGATGCATTCAGCACTGCCGTAGGCCCTCCTCCATGAACAACCAGTACATTGTCCCTCATAAACCAACCTGCCTTTCTTCTCAGTCAGACAGAGCTGCCACATAATCCGTAAAGGTAAGGGTAAGATCCGGGTGGCTCTGGAGCAGGCTTACGGGAAAATCAGAGGACGGTTCACCGTATGCGGCCCTCCGCACCACTGCCCGATGCCAGTTTCTAAAGCAGCCCAGACGAATTTTTCTCGCATGAGCGATCTCATAAATACCAATGGTTACGCAGTAATGAGGCATATCCTCAAGAGCTCCGTTAAAATCTCCGATGGCATTGGCCGTCCGTGTTTCAGGGGTAATTGCAAGCACACGGGTCTTCTGAGCCAGAAATCCCTCATTGGTCAGCGACGCATCTGCTTCATTAAAAGCCACATGGCCGTTAATGCCGATTCCTCCAAAGGCAATATCCACGCCTCCCAGCTCTTCAATCAGTTTTGGGACCCGTTCCGTATCAAAAGGATCCGGAAATACCCGCTGTTCTTTGGGCATCACAAGCTCTGGGCGTATTCTGTCATATACGGTACGGTTCATAAAGCCCCGAAAGCTCAGAGGATGATCCTCCGGCACCCAGCACTTCTCATCATCCAGATATTCGTCCATATTGATAAACCATACATTTTTAAGACTGATATTCTGCTCATTTACCAGATCCACAAAATACGGATACTGTCCCACCGGCCCTACCGGACAGATAAAGACGGTGTGCCCTCCCTCTGCATTATGAGCTTTGATCTCTTCTGCCATCTGCTCTGCCATCTGTTTAAATACAGCAGCATTATCCTCCAAGCAAAACAGCTTCATTTTTGGATTTTCCAAAAGCTGCTCTTTTGTATAGCTGTAATAGTCGTGTTTCATAACTGCTCCTTTCCCTGTCACGCCGGCCCTTCTGCCATTTTTCCGCCATAAAGAGAGCGTCCGGCGCCCCAACCGGCCCCCAGGACGCTCCCTGCAATGATTTTTACTTACCTGCTTCGATCATATTGTCAAGCATTACATAATCTGCTACAGGAACTTCCTTTTCCACCTGTCCTCCGGCAATGAAATTCTCCTGCTGGATCTTGTAGTAATTCTCTACGGTTCCGTCTGCTGCACCTTCTGATACTTCCTTTCCGGTCAGCCAGTCTGCATCGCCTCTCTGGTCAAATACGCTTGCTTCATCTGTCTTTGTAATATCGGCAACTGCCTTTGCAGTCTCCTCATAGTGATCGTCTGCCGCATAATCCATTCCTTTAAAGAGCGCTTTTGTAAAGCGAAGGATGGTATCCTGATTCTCCTCTGCATACTTTGGAGTTACGATCCAGCTTGCCAGAGAAACGGTAGTATCCTTAAAGGTCATATTATCAGCCAGCTTGGTTGCCTCCGGAATCTCTTCCATGATCTTTAAGCTGTTTGGAGACCAGGTAGCACAGGCATCTACGCCGCCTGAAATCATTGCCGTAACAATACCGGATGCGTCCATATCAACGGCCTGGATATCGCTCATGGTCATACCGGCCTTTGTAAGTGTATTATTTAAAATATCCTCACTGGATGTACCGGAGGAATAAGCCACCTTCTTACCCTTTAAATCTTCCATGGTCTTCACACTTGGTCCGCCGATCACAGCGTCGCCGTTGGAAATATGGGACAATGCAAAAATCTTGGCCTGGCCGTTGACACAAAGCTTGTGTGCGCCCTGTCCGATATAGCCGATATCAATACTGCCGGACTCCATCGCCGCAATGATGGTAGGGCCATCTGCAAAGGATACCAGATTCAGCTTAATTCCTTCTTCTTCCATGAATCCCTGAGCCTGTGCTGCCGCCACAGACCAAAGGCTTCCATAGTTTGGCATATATGCAATATTTAATGTAATGGGCTCTGCCTCTGCCGCTGCCTCTGTCTTTTCCTCTTCTGCCTTTGTCTCCTTTTCAGTTTCAGCCTTGGACGTTTCCTCTGCCTTGGATGCTTCCGCAGACTCCGGAGCCTTTGTCTCAGGAGCAGAACTTCCGCCGGAGCAGGCTGTCACGGACAATGCCATTACTGCTGCCATTGCTGCTGCTAAAAAACGTTTTTTCATAGATTTGTATCCTCCTTAAAATAAATGATATAGTTTTGAAACACTTACCATTTTGCTCCTATTACTTTCTTACTTCCAGATACTCCTTATATACTTCACCCCAGATATACGTCTTAAGATCCAGGAACGGAAGCTCCATCTTCATTTCCTGTGTTCTCGGATACGGAAGGTTGATATCTACGATCTTTTTGATACGGCCCGGCCTTGCACTCATAATAATAACCTTGGTTGCAAGGATAACAGCCTCCTCTACATCATGTGTAATAAAGAAACAGGTCTTTTTCTCCTCCTGCCACGTTTTGATCAGCTCTGACTGAAGCTGCGTCCTTGTCTGGGCGTCTAAGGCTCCGAAGGGTTCATCCATCAAAAGCACCTCCGGCTGTACCGCATAGGCTCTGGCAATAGCTACCCTCTGCTTCATGCCGCCGGAAAGTTCCTTTGGATAAGCATCCACAAAATCCTCCAGCTGTACCATCTTTATGTACTTCATGGCAACCTCTCTTGCCTCGTCATCCTTCATCCCCTTTAATTTAAGGCCGAACATGACATTTTTAAGAACGGTCAGCCATGGAAATAATGCATACTGCTGAAATACCACGCCCCGCTCGGTTCCGGTTCCCTCTACCTTCTTTCCGTCTACATATACTGCTCCGGAGGTAGGCTCCAAGAGGCCTGCAATGATATTTAACAGCGTGGACTTTCCGAAGCCGGACGGGCCTACCACACAGATAAATTCATTTTCCATAATATCAAGATCCACGCCGTTTAAAGCAACCATACGACCCTTGCGACCATCGTAGATCTTTTCCACATGGTCAATCTTGACCTTTACACGTTTCTCGTCTCCTGCCATCCGGTGAACCTCCTTTCCAGATATTTAATGATCTTTTCACTGGTGATCCCGATAATGCCGATCATGATAATATAAAGCAGCATAGGCTCCACTTCAAAGGTGTTATTTAAAGAACGGATCCTCATTCCCATACCTGCGATCGCGCCTGTAGACTCAGCGGCGATCAGGGTTGTAAGAGCTACGGATACGCCCAGGCGGACTGCGGTAATGATAAATGGAGTCGTGGCCGGGAAAATAACCTTTACAAACAGATCGCTGTCCTTTGCGCCCAGCACCTTTGCAGCTTTGATCAAGGTCTCGTCTACGTTGCGCACACCCTGATAAATCGTCACGGTCATAATAAGGAAGGTTGCCAGCCAGATCACGATGACCTGAGGCCGTCTTCCTACTCCGGCAGAAATAACCACCAGCGGAACATAGGCCAGAGGCGGGATGTTACGGATGAACTGGATCCACGGCTCTACAATGTAGCGCACCGGCCGGTACCAGGCCATGAGAAAGGCTACCGGAACCGATGTAACAAAGCCAAGGACAAAGCCCATCACCACGGAAATCATACTGCTGCTGAAATCCTGCCACAGTACGCCTCGCTCGATCATGGTACCCAGGGACGCCAGCACCTCCGGCGCAAAGGGAAAGCTGCGGGCCGTAGTCGGATTCACAGACAGCCATTTCCACAGAAGCATCGCTGTAAGAAAGGAAATAAGCAGCCAGCCCCAGTTGGGGATACGGCTGATGATATCCCACTGCGCATGATCTTTCTTCCTGTTTTCATCAGAAGCCATAATTTTTCCTCCTGTTTTTTATTTTTGGCTCTTATTTTTGTCGTCTTTGCCAAATCATTTCTGTTTCTTATGGGTTCAGTATATCATGTTGTACAAAAAAGCCACTGCCTATTTACCCAAACGTTTGCCTTGTTTTCCCTCCCTTTTTCTTTCATTTTTGCGTTTGGCTCTGTTTTTTTGTGTTTTTATCATGTATACTTACATCATAGCATCAGTGGGTAAGGAGGAAATCGCATGACACTGAAGGAAATCGCTGCCGAGGCAGGCGTATCCATTTCCACCGTATCGCGGGTAATCAATAAAAGCAGCAAATCTCCGGCCGGGAAAGAGGTTCAGGACAAAATCTGGGAAATCGTCCGGCGCACCGGCTATACCCCAAATCATACAGCCAGGGAACTAAAAAAAGGCTCTTCCACTGAGAAAGAACCCTTATCCCGCTCGCTTGCCTGCCTGTTTGCCAGAGTAGAGGATGGAGCCGCTGACAGCTTCTTTACTCCTCTTGCAAGGAGCATCGAAAAAGAGGCGTTCCGCCACGGCTATATATTAAAATATACCTTTTCCGCCTTTGATATCCACCATCCCAGCACCTTCCGCCTCATTGAAGACAATCAGGCAGACGGCGTAGCGGTCCTGGGACGGTGCGATAAAGAGCTGTTAAAGTTTTTAAAACAGTATTTTAAGTATGTTGTGTATGCCGGACTCAACAGCCTGGACGCCAAATATGACCAGATCATCTGCGACGGCGGTCAGGCCGCTTATGCTGCAGTCAGCCGTCTCATTGAACTTGGACATAAAAAAATCGCCTATATCGGCGAAACAGATAAAGAAGAGCGCTATAACGGATACTGCCGGGCTCTCGAACATACAGGGATCCCTATTTTAAAGGGATATATCAGCAATGTAAAGCTCTCCTCCGAAGGAGGATACCAGGGAGCCAATATCCTGTTCGACAGAGACTGCGATGCCACAGCCTGGTTCTGCTCCAACGATATGACCGCGATCGGGGCCATGCGTGCCGTAAAGGAGCACGGACTTCAGATACCGGAGGATATCTCCATTATCAGCATCGACGATATTGATACGGCCCAGTATCTGACTCCCATGCTCACCACGGTCCACATCCCCATCGAAGAGATGGGAAAAATGGCCGCAAAAACACTCATCGACCGAATCGAAGGCGGCCATACCCTGCCGATGAAAATCAGCTTTCCGTTTTATATTGCAGGAAGGGAAAGCTGCAGGGAGTATCGGGGGTAAAGAGCACTATGCCCTCTCTCCCCCCAATCTCCTTCCCCATCCATATATGAGGGCATTCTTCATCAAAATCGATTTCTCCCCGGCGGACATACCCTTGCTTTTCATACCCGCTGCCCTGCACTGCGCATGAAGAAGAATCCGTCCGCCTCCTAGGGCAGTGTGCTGTGAATCCGTGTTTTCATAGTTTCCTCACTTTTTTGCAAAACGGTTCATAAAAAAGTCTGTAAACGCAGCCAGTTCATCGGCCTGCGATACATAAACATACAGTTTTTCATCTTCCAGCCAGTCATAGGCATTGATGCCGATATAGCCCTTTTTGTCCGGGTAAATGATAAAGGCATCGGTGGGATACTTATTCCTGTATGCTTTTAAAATCTCAGAACGGCGGTAGTATGTCGGATCGCCGCAGCCAGAAAGATCGGGAACCGTCGGAACGACCACGATTGTCTGGTTTGCCTCATTCCAGCCCACAATTAAATTTCCGATCTTTGTTTTGCTCCCGTGAACGAATCCATAATTAAAGCGGCTTACATCTTCGGTATATCCAAAAATCAACCTGTAACCGCTTCCTCCCTCTACGGCCTGGTCAAACAGCAGACGCATTTTCTTTGCATTTGCATTGCTCTTTTCCATGTCAACCTCAGGGCCTTTAAACAGTTTTCCAAAAAATCCCATAATCTTTTTCCTCCTGAATCTTTTATATGTTCGTTTCCTCTTTTAATTTTTCCAGGGCATCCACAATGGCATTCAGCTGAAAATCAACCGTTTCATCCGCAGCTTCCGGAACAAAGAAAGGAAGTGTATCGGGAATGGCTCTGCGTATAACCATCACGGTCAAGCTCAGATTTGTAAACAGATGAATCCTTTCTACATTCGCCTTTATCCCAAAGTTTTCCAATATTTCTCCAAAAAGGCGGAACTGCTTTTTTCGGAACGTCTGATAGCTTTCCTTTGATAAATGCCTGAAAATAAGCTGCTGTTCCTCAATCGTTAAAACAGCGATCCCGTTTTTCTCTCCATAACAGCAGGTGTAAAGAAAGTGCTTGACCCCATCACGCCAGCTCAAAGCAGGATCAGCCATTAACTGTTTCACATATGCAATGATCTTCGGCTGCTGCAGATATAATGTCTCAACGATCAAATCCTCTTTTGCAGCAAAAAAGGAATAGAAAAACGTACGCGAGATACCAACTTTTTTATAGATTTGTTCTACGGTTGTATGCTGGATTCCCTGCTCTGCCATCAGTTCAAGTCCAACTGCGATCAGTTTCGCCCGAATGCGTTCTCTGTCTTCCTCAGAATAGGCCACCTTTGGCATACCGCATCTCCCTTCAAAATAAAAACAATTCTTATAATTTGTTTTTATTTTATCACTGCCTGCCAGAAAACACAAGAGCAAAATAACTCTAACGACATCCATTTTAGCAAAACACAGCCGCCCCCGCGCCCCCGAATTAAATCGGAACACGCAGGAACGGCTGCTTCATTTTATCATTTCTTTATTTAATTATTTCAAACTGCAGTGATGGCTCGATCAGTCTGCAATCTCCAGTCCGCCTTCTCCCATGGCCTTTCTGCCCATATTGTGAACCAGTCTGTAATAGGTAGGAAGAAGAACCAGGGTCAGGATTGTAGCTGCAATCAGACCGCCTACGTTTACAAGGGCAAGACCCTGCATCATGGCACCGGATTTACCGTAAGCAAACGCATTGGGGAGCATGGAAATAACGGTCGTTCCGGTTGTCATCAGAATCGGACGCATACGGATGGCTCCCGCCTCTACCAGAGCCTTATCCAGAGGCATTTCAAGAAGAAGCTGGTTAACCGTATCTACATACAGAATACCGTTATTTACAACCGTACCGACTAACATCAGAAAGCCCAGCATGGATACCATACTGATGGGGCTGTCTGCAATAAACAGCAGTCCAAAGGAACCAATCAGAGCAAACGGAATGGTAGTCATAATCATCATTGAGAATTTCGGCGACTCAAACTGGATTGCCATTACTACGAATACCAGGAAAATACCGGTGATCAGCGCGCTTCCTAAAGCGGTCATCTCTTCAATCATACTTTCATCCGCTGCATTGGCCGCCATTTCTACGCCTTCCGGCATTGGCCAGTTCCGCACAAACTCATTTACAGCCGCTTTTGCCTCATCTTTAAGGCCGGACTGAGGCTGCATGGTGATGGATACCTGATACTGCTTTGATTTACGTGAAATCTGCTGCGGGCTGTCCTCATAAACAATATCTGCCAGATCTTCCAGAGGAAGAACCGTTCCCGTGGCAGTAGGGATCATCATACCCTGAACCTTTTCAATGGAATCATACCGATCCGGAGCAAACTCTACGATTACGTCAATATCCTCGCCGTTGACTCTCATCGTAGCCGCTTCCACACCGCTTAAATTGCTGTAAAGCATAGAGCCGATGGACGCAGGCGTCAGACCCTCTGCCTGAGCGGCAACCGGATCGACCCTTACCTTAATGATAGGAGCCGCATTTTCAATGGATGAATGAACCTGCATAACATCATCGCGTTTTCTGAGCTCCGTTACCAGATCATTTGACGCCATCTTTAATGCGTCATAATCCGTACTCTGTAAGTCTACCTCAATTTCATTTGTACTGCTGCTGGAAGAACCGCTGGTGCTTCCCTGCTCCAGAGTAACCGATACGTTCGTGTAATTTTCGATCTCTCTGGTCCATTTATCAATTACTTCGTCGGTAGAAAGCTTGCGGTCATCCTTTAAATATGCGCTCAGGGCAACGCCGCTTCCTCCCATACTCAGGCCGCTGGCTCCGTAAGTCAGAAGATAATGGTCTACCTCTTCATCCTGCGCTACCAGCTGCTCTACCTCAGCTACCGCTTCATTTACCGCTGCAATTGAAAGGCCCGGTTTTGTCTTGATCTCCAAATCTACGATACCTTCATCTACCGCTACCATCAGCTCCATTCTGAGCTGGGAAGCCAGGCCAAAGGAGGCTACCAAAAGCAAAAGGCTTCCGCCAATGATCAGGCCGTTTTTAGGAATAATGGAAGGCATATGCGCACGGTACCACTCCTGGCAGCTGCGGATAAAGCCCGCTACAGGAGCCTTTTCTTTCTCTACCGGATGCCACTGATAATAACACAGAGGCACAATGGTAACTGCCGAGAACAGAGATGCGATCAAACTGAACACAATGGTAAATCCGAGCTGTTTAAAAAGCTGGCCGGACATACCGCTTAACATGGACAGAGGGATAAATACAACACAGGTGGTCGCTGTACCGCCAATGATAGAATTGATCATAACACGGCTTCCCTCAATGGCCGCATCGTAGAAATTCATCTTTTCCTTTGCACGGAAACATCCGTCCAGTACGTTGATCGAGTTATCTACCATCATACCTACGCCCAGAACCAGAGACGTCAGTGAAATAACGTTCAGGGAGAATCCCATAAAGCTCATGGCGATCAGGGTCAGCATAATGGAAATAGGAATGGAAGTACCAACGATAACGGAAGCACGCAGATCTCCGTAGAACAGCCACAGGATAAACATGGACAGGATAATCGCCATGAACATGGTCTGGTATACGTTGACGATGGATTCGTTGATCATATCGCTGGAATCATTTACAACCGTAAATTCCAGTCCCGGATTGGCTGCCTTCAGCTTTTCAATCTGCTTTGTTACCTGTCTTGATACATCAATTGCCGTTGAGCTCTGCTGCTTTTTAATGGCAATCGAAACAACATCCTTTCCGTTATAACGGCCGATGGAATTTTCTTCTTCCAGTGTCTGGGAAACGGTCGCAATATCTGACAGATGGATTACATTGCCGTCTGCCAGAGGGATAGCAACATTATTCAGGCTTTCCACATCGTCATAATCGTTGCCCGCGCTGACGTTCAATTCCTGCTTTCCTACGTTTACATCACCGGCAGGAATAGCGAAATCCGCTGCGCCTACCAGCTGTCCTATCGTAGAAAGGCTTAAGTTATACTGGGCCATCTTTTCAGGGTCCAGACAAACGCTTACATATTCCTTCTGTCCGCCGGCAAGGGAAACTTCACCTACGGAGCTTAATTTTTCCAGTTCCGGCTGAACATTGTTTTCTACATATGTATAAAGGTTTCCGTCTACCTGTCCGCCGACTGCAAGCGTCATAACAGGAGAAGCATTCATATCCATCTCAAGGATATTGGGATCTTCCACATCTTCCGGCATATCCCGCTTGGTTCCGTCAATGGCTTTTTTCAGGTTGATGTATGCCGTATCAATATTGGTTCCGAACTCATACTCCACCATGATGATGGAAACATTTTCCTGGGAAAAGCTGTATACATTTTTAACGCCGTCCAGTGAGGTAATGGCATCTTCCTGTTTCGTTGTTACAAGGTCGTTGATATCCTCAGGGGTAGCGCCCGCATATACGGTACTGATCAGCAGAACAGGAAGTTCCATTTCCGGCGTCAGCTCTACCTTCGTCCCCATCAGAGCCTGAATACCGAAATATGCAATGGTAATCAGGCACATGATGATGGTTACAGGCTTGCGTACCGCAAATTTAGTAATATTAACCATTCCTTATTCACCTGCTTTCTCTGACTCTGCGGCAGATGTTTCCTGATCCGCATTTCCTTCGCTGCTTTCTTCCTTCTGTCCGTCATCCAAAAGCACCTGCTGTCCGTCTACCAGCTCATTGCTCCAGGTTACGATCACCTGGCTGTCTGCTTCCAGTCCGGAAATAATTTCCATATTCTGTGAATCATAAATACCGGCTTCTACCATGGTTTTTTTAGCAGTGCCGTCTTCATAGCAGTATACAAAAGCGTTACCGTTGTCATAATTGACCGCGTCTACAGGAACCGTCATTGCACCCTCTGCGCGATCCATTACAACGGTCAGCTTTACCTTTGCTCCGTTTGTAAGACTGGCTCCCTGGCTGACAGCTGCCTTTGCATCGTATAAGCCGGATGCATTTACCATGGCTCCTATTTCCGTCAGATTGCCTTCATAGGTGCTTCCGTTCTTTTCTACCGTCAAAGCGTCGCCTACGTTCATATTTTTCATTACCTTCTCTGTTACCCCGAAATTCACCTGAAGCTGGTCTCCTCCGGAAATTACGCAGATAGGGGCAGAAGGGCTTACATGGTCATGAAGCTCAATCCCTCTGCTCTCGATCACGCCGCCGATCGGAGCGGTCACTGTGGTATATTCCATCTGAAGGTCATACTGGGTTTTTGCCGTTTCATAAGCCAGACGGGCGCTGGTGGCCGCATCCTGAGCCTGCTGGAACTGCTGCTGGGAAACAAATCCGCCGTCAAACAAAGGCTGAAGACGCGCCAGCTCTCTGGCTGCCGTATCTGCGGCTACGGATGCGGACTGCATCTGAAGTTCCATGGTCCTTAACGCATCTGAATCAATTTTACACAGCACCTGACCGGCCTGTACCGTATCGCCTGCCTGGAAATTTACCTCTAAGATTTCGCCGCTGATCTTTGGCATTACAGACGCTCTGGATACAGGCTCTACGGTTCCTGTAAGTTCGGTATAGAGTGTAATGTCTCCTGTTACCGGTGTCTGTACGGCTACCGTAGGACGTGTTTCATACTGCGGGGCCTCCTCTTTGCTTGACACCAGTTTAAATACAAACCCTGCCGCCACTAAAAGGACTACCGCTCCTGCGATCAGTCTTTTGCTGCTTTTTTTCATTTTTTTCTGCCTTCCTTTCTTTTATACACGATTTTAATCCCGGATTCCTCTGTCAAGTATGGCAAACTGCCTGGCTGCCATCTCCTTCAGCCTTTTTGGATCTGCCGCATGGTCCAGATACAGCATGGATATCCTGAGGATTACCAGCATCCCCATGCCGATGGCATACCGCAGCTTTTCCTTATCAAGCCCTGGATATCCGGAATGATCCATGGCCTCATAACATTTTTTTTCTGTCTTTTCCCGCAGGTCTTCTTTGTCATATTCCCGCTCTGCGCAGGCTGCCACCTCTCTGCAGGTCCCATCCTCCATCACCCGCTTGCAGAACTCCCAGCAGTCTCTGTAGATCTCATCATCCATAATCCGGTTTACCAGCCGGCTCATGGACGCATCAAATGAACTTTTCTGTTCCTGGAAGGCTTCTACCAGCCCCTGCACCAGCCGCTCTCTCAGTTGATGCATCATACAGGTAAACAAATCTTCTTTGCTCTGGAAATACAGATAAAAACTGGCTCTGGATATGCCTGCCCGCTTGATCAGGCTGCTGATTCGGATCTCCGAGTAAGGCGTAGTCATGAATTCTGCGCGCATTGCATCCAGGATTGCCTGTTTCTTGTAATCACCCAGATTCATGAATTTCTCTGTGGGCATTTTTTTCATCTCCTTTACCATTAATCATTATATGGACTTTTGTCTAATTGACAATAGGCAAAATAAAATCAAATGCACAAAATTTGTGCATTTGACCCATATGTGTACTATTTTTTACTTTTATTTCACAATTTACAGCAGACTTGCTTTACAACATTTTGCTTTCTGGCAGAAGCCCCTGTTCTCTGGACGCGCTCCGCATCAACGCTTCTCTTATGGCCCCTTTAAACAAATAGTCCAGGCGGACCAAAACCTGCTCCAGTGTTTCCCCGTTCAGCATTCCGTCCTCTTCCATCCAGCTGGTCATGATCCCCCGAACCGTATACTGGCACACCGCACTGAGTATCTTTTTATCCTCTGCCTGTACCTCCATTCCCTGAGATACGCTTTCAATGAGGCGGTCAAAAATAATCTGGCTGGCAGACTGCAGGCAGTTTCTGACCTCCTCGTTGGCAGCAGAGCGATACAGATTGCATAAAAGCTCTCTGTTGGCTTCCAGATACCGGATTTCCTTTAAGCCTGCCTTACCATCCTCCCCCTCATCCTCTACCATCAGCTCGATCACATGCTCAGCCGAATACTGGACATAGGCTTTGAGCACCTGGTAAATATCCTGATAATGGTAATAAAACGTATTTCTGGAAATACCGCATTGATCTGTAATATCCTTTACCGTAATTTTATCTACCGGTCTGGAAGCTGCCAGATCCCCGAACACTTTCAAGATTGCAAATTTCGTAAATGATGCCATGGGCAGACATGTCCTCCTTTAATTAAATAGGAGTCCATTATACCGTAAAATGGTCCAAACTGCAAATTCACTTCTTTTCCCCATGTTTTTTCGCATATTTTCGGCCTATAAAGTAAAAGATAAAAAGAATCGCCGCCGCAGGAACCCAAAACGGAACCGATATTATGATCCCTACAAAAAGAGAAGAAAACAAACCTGCTGCCCTGTGGGCATTTTCCACAAATCCAGTGCGGATCCTTTGCCATATGGTCTGAGGCTCTGTGGGACTGTAATTTGTTACTTCTGACAGATCCAAACGCAGAATACTGTATTCCACCTGATTATCATACAAGCGCAGCTGGGATTCCATGGATTCCAGATCATAGCGGATCTCAGACAGCCGTTTTTCCAAGGCGATCACTGCATCCAGAGTATCAGCTTTTTCCAAAAGAGCCCAGATCCTGTCCTGCTCCATTTCCAACGTCTTTTTCCTGCTCTCAATATCACTGTACTGAAGGGTAACGTCCTCTGTGTTTTCCGAACGATTCACTATACTTCCTTTTCCTTCCAGGTCTGTAATGAATTCATCCAGACGGCCCGTCGGGATCCTGACTGTAAGGCTGGCAGTACGCAAAATGGGATTTCCTTCGGAATCTGCCTGTTTTCCCATCACATCTGACCGCTCCGTATATCCCCCAAAAGTCTCTGTCTTTTCCCCGACCGCCTGAAGAAACGCGTCAAATTCTCCTGTCTCCATCTGAAGTTCTACCGTGCGGATCAGCTTTCGTGTCTGAGACCGGGATGTTAACGTTTCTCCCGTTTCCCGTTCTGTTTCTTCCAAAGCAGGAGCTTCCGGCATATGTCCTCCTGCAGCTGCCGGAGGACTGACAGCCATCGTTTCAGCTATCTCCATTTTATCCGCAGCTGCACCGGAAGCAGCGCCTCCGCAGGCTGTAAACCCAAACAGGACAAGCACCACCGCCAATAATCCCACAAATCTTTTTTTCATGCTCTTCTCCTCCTTTCCTTTCTGATCCCAACATATCATATTTTTTCTTTCCTCTCAATGTCCCTGAGAAAATCGTAAGAGGAACGACAGCTTTTGTTATATTTTTTTAATATTCCTCTTGTAACATACCCCACCAGGGTATATAATATCACTATACCCCACCAGGGTATATTCTCATCCCAATCCCGTATCAGACAGGAGGACTTATATGGAAGCAAAAAATCCAGCAGCATGCAGCTGCCATAAGACAAAAGAGCGTTCCGAAAAAGAATATAAAGATCTTATACATCGCTTAAACCGGATCGAAGGACAGGTGCGCGGCATCAAAAGCATGGTTGAAAAAAATGCCTACTGCCCGGATATACTGATACAGACAGCCGCCGTTACCGCTGCTCTCAACAGCTTCAGCCGCACCCTTCTTTCCAGCCATATCCACACCTGCGTTGTAAATGATATCAGGGAAGGAAACGATCAGGTAATCGACGAACTGATGAACACCCTGCAGAAACTGATGAAATAAAGGAGGCATTGATGCTTATGAAACAATATTCCGTAACCGGCATGAGCTGCGCGGCCTGCAGCGCCCGGGTGGAAAAAGCCGTGAATCACGTCCCCGGCGTTACTTCCTGTTCCGTGAGCCTTTTGACAAATTCCATGGGCGTAGAAGGAAACGCAGATCCAAAGGCTGTCATAGCCGCGGTAGAGCAGGCAGGATACGGCGCATCTGAAAAGGGCATATCGGATCATGCTTCTGCCCGGACATCTGAAAACGAAGATATGCTGGCTGACCATGAAACTCCCATACTGAAAAAAAGGCTGCTCTGTTCCGCAGGCTTTCTCATTGTCCTCATGTATTTTTCCATGGGCCATATGATGTGGGGCTGGCCGGTGCCCCCATTTTTTGCAGATAATCACGTTGCAGTAGGGATTTTGCAGCTTCTTCTTACAGGAATTGTAATGGTAATCAACCAGAAATTTTTTATCAACGGCTTTAAAAGCCTGTTTCACGGCTCTCCCAACATGGATACCCTGGTAGCCTTAGGCTCCACAGCCGCTTTTGTTTACAGCACCTATGCCCTTTTTGCCATGACCGGAGCACAGCTTCAGGGCGATATGGACGGCATCATGACCTATATGCATGAATTTTATTTTGAGTCCGCCGCTATGATCGTCACTCTGATCACCGTAGGCAAAATGCTGGAGGCGCGCTCCAAGGGGCGCACCACCGATGCCCTAAAAGGCCTTATGAAACTAGCTCCCAAGACGGCCACGCTTATAAAAAACGGAGCTGAGACAGAAGTCTCCATCGACCAGGTACAAATCGGGGATATTTTCGTTGTACGTCCCGGAGAAAATATACCCGTAGATGGTATTGTATTAGAAGGAAACAGCGCAGTAAACGAATCTGCTCTTACAGGAGAAAGCATCCCTGTTGACAAATCACAGGGTGACCGGGTATCTGCCGCTACCTCCAACCAGTCTGGCTTTTTACGCTGCCAGGCCACACGGGTAGGAGAAGATACCACCCTCTCCCAGATCATACAGATGGTAAGCGATGCTGCTGCCACCAAAGCTCCCATTGCCAAGGCAGCAGATCGGGTATCCGGCATTTTTGTTCCGGCAGTTATCACTGTTTCCATTATTACCACGATCGTATGGCTCCTTGCAGGCCAAGGTCTGGGTTTTGCACTGGCAAGAGGAATCTCTGTACTTGTCATCAGCTGCCCCTGTGCACTGGGACTTGCAACCCCCGTAGCCATTATGGTCGGAAACGGAATGGGCGCCAAAAACGGAATTCTCTTTAAAACGGCTGTTTCTCTGGAAGAAACAGGAAAGATGCAGATCATTGCCCTGGATAAGACAGGCACCATCACAGAGGGACAGCCAAAGGTAACGGATATCGTTCCCGCAGACGGCTATACAGACGGCTCTCTTCTTTCCCTGGCTCACGCCCTGGAGGCCAAAAGCGAACATCCTCTGGCAAAAGCCGTGTTGAAGCGGGCCGAAGAAAACCAGATGGAGCCTGAGGCTGTAACAGACTTTAAGGCACTTCCCGGAAACGGGCTTTCTGCTGTCCGCACCAGAGATCACCATGTACTTACCGGAGGAAGCCTTTCCTTTATCAGCAGCCGTACGCCCATTTCACAAAATATGAAAAAGCAGGCCGAAGCGCTGGCTGAGGAGGGCAAAACACCGCTTCTCTTTACGGAAAATGATCGTCCTGCAGGTATCATTGCCGTGGCAGACACCATCAAGGAGGACAGCCCACAGGCAATCAAGGAGCTTAAAAACATGGGAATCCATGTGGTAATGCTCACAGGAGACAATGAGCGGACAGCCAGAGCCATTGGCCGCCAGGCCGGAGTGGACGAGGTAATCGCAGGCGTTCTCCCCGAAGGGAAGGAAAGTGTGATCCGCACCTTAAAGAAAAAGGGCAAAACCTGCATGGTAGGCGACGGGATCAACGATGCTCCCGCTCTTACAAGGGCTGATATGGGAATTGCCATAGGAGCCGGAACCGATATAGCCATCGACGCGGCTGATGTAGTTCTGATGAAAAGCCGCCTCTTAGACGTTCCTGCGGCCATCCGCCTCAGCCGGGCGACCCTTAAAAATATCCATGAAAATCTGTTCTGGGCCTTTTTCTACAATGTGATCGGGATCCCCCTGGCAGCCGGCGCACTGTACCCGCTCTTTCATTTAAAGCTGAATCCTATGTTCGGAGCCGCTGCCATGAGCCTTTCCAGCTTCTGCGTGGTTTCCAACGCCTTAAGGCTCAATCTTTTTCCGGTAAGAAGCGCCAGAAAGGATAAACCGCTAAAGCATCCTGTAACCGCAGATGCGGTTGCTGCTGATACAACTATTAACAACGAAAAGGAGAATACTTCTATGACAAAGACAATGAAAATCGAAGGAATGATGTGCGGCCACTGTGAGGCAGCTGTAAAGAAGGCATTGGAGGCTCTTCCTCAGGTAGCCGAGGCGGCTGTCAGCCACGAAAACGGAACTGCCGTCGTGACCTTAAACGAGGCTGTTACAGATGAGGTGCTTAAAAAGGCCGTAGAGGATAAGGACTATACGGTAGTGGAAATACAGTAAACAAACACGCCGCACAACATGCTGATACTAAAAAGGAGCCGCCCACCCATCCGGTGGAACGGCTCCTTTTACGTCTGAAAAAAAATTACATCTCGCCCAGACCGCTCTCGATTGCCTGGCTTAAGGTATCCATAGCTGCCTGCTCGTCCTCTCCGTCACAGACCAGAGTAATCTCTGTACCGCACTTAATGCCTGCTGCCATTACGTTTAATACGCTCTTTGCAACGATCTTCTTCTCACCGCACTCGATGGTGATATCGCTCTTAAACTTCATAGCAGTCTGAGACAGAACGCCTGCTGGTCTTAAGTGTAAGCCGGATGGATTTACTACGGTTAAAGTCTTGCTGATCATAATTATACTCTCCTTATGGTGTATTCTGCATTCGGAAGGGAACCGCCGCTCCCTTGTCCTCTATATGAATTTTATTACATCTGCCTATCTATGTCAAGTTTGAGTTTCCCAAGTTTTATTTTCCTTTTCCTGAGAAAATACACAGCCACAGTAGTTCTGGCGGTAAAGGCCGTACTGGGCAGAAAGCTCGGTAGAACGCTTATAGCCGTTCTTCTTTTTAAAGTCCGACTGCAGGTAGGGAACGCCATATTCCTCTCCCAGGCGGATCCCGATTTCATTAAGCTTTTGGGCGTTCTTTAAAGGGCTGATAGAGAGTGTGGTGGTAAAATAGTCAAAACCGCCCTGTTTTGCCACAGCTGCTCCTTCCCGGAGACGCAGCTCATAGCAGCGAAAGCAGCGTTCTCCTCCCTCCAGGTCCTTTTCATGTCCCCTTGCCATGGCATAAAAAACGGATGGATCGTATGTTCCTTCCAAAAAATGAATAGGATTTTCTGTCTTCATCTCACAGATCAGCCGTTCCTGCTCCCTGGCCCGTTCCCTGTATTCTGTTTCCGGGTAAATATTGGGATTGTAATAAAAAACAGTGATCTCAAAATACTGTGACAGATACTCCAATACATAGCTGCTGCAGGGAGCGCAGCAGCTGTGGAGTAAAAGAGTCGGAACGGCTCCGTTTTTTCCAATTTCTTCCAATGTGTGTTCTAAAATTCTCTGATAATTCTGCTTCTGCTGCTGTGCAGCCATAACAATTTCCTCCTTTACAGCAGGGACAAACGCATCAATATCCCGCCACGCACAAAAGGGCTGCTTTTGTGAGCAGCCCTTTTTATTTTATTTCATTTACAGGAAATCCCTGATGCGCTTGCTTCTTACCGGATTGCGCAGCTTGCGCAGAGCCTTGGCCTCGATCTGTCGGATACGCTCTCTGGTAACATTAAACTCTTTTCCCACTTCCTCAAGGGTTCTGGGATGGCCGTCTTCCAGACCAAAACGCAGGACAATGACCTGGCGTTCTCTCTCTTTTAAATCGCCTAAGAGGGCATCGATATGTTCTCTTAACATCACAGACTCTACATTTCCCTCAGGGGTCACTACGTTGCTGTCCGCTACGAAATCGCCCAGATTGGAGTCATCCTCTTCGCCGATGGGCGTCTCTAAGGAAGCCGGTTCGCGGGCGATCTGCATGATCTCCATCACCTTGTCCTCAGACATATCGAGAGCTTCTGCCAGCTCGGTGACAGAAGGCTCATAGCCCAGCTCCAAAGTCAGCTTACGCTGCATCTTTGACATCTTATTGATCGTCTCAACCATATGCACCGGCACACGGATGGTTCTCGCCTGATCAGCCAGAGCTCTTGTCACTGACTGACGGATCCACCAGGTCGCATATGTACTTAACTTATAACCCTTTGTATAATCAAATTTCTCAACGCCTTTGATCAGCCCCAGATTGCCTTCCTGCACCAGATCAAGGAAGCTCATGCCTCTTCCCGTGTAGCGCTTTGCAATGCTGACCACAAGACGCAGGTTTGCCTCGATCAGTCTCTCCTTTGCAGATTCATCTCCGTCTGCCTTGCGCTGTGCAAGCTCCAGCTCTTCATCTGCCGTAAGAAGGGGTACGGTACCAATCTCCTTTAAGTACATACGAACCGGGTCTTCGGTTCCGATGCCCTCCAGAAGATCCACTGCATCCAGGTCGATTTCTTCTTCCTCTGCATCCTTCATGAAGCTGTCATCGTCCAGATCAAGATCCAGGCCAATGTCATCCAGAGCGGGATCTGCATTCAACATCGCTTCGTCCAGTACGGGAACTACGTCAATATTACGGTTCTCCAGGTAACTGTAAATCTGATCCATCTGCTCGGGAGACAGGTTGTCCCCTGTGAAAAAGTCATTGATCTCGCCTGCATCCAGCGTATTGTGCTTGGATTTGGCATGCTCCACCAGCTTTTCCAGTTTTTTTAAAAAATCGTCCTTTTCCAATGATAAACGTCCTTTCATTTAAAGGTAAATGTGGAAACTCTCACAACTTATCATTATATACCATTTGTTTCGGGATTTCAACATCTATCGACAAGAATCCTTATTTTCTCCCTTAAACAGCCGATCTGAGCCTGGGTTCTGGCTCCGCCATACTCTCCGTCCAGAACCCAGTCCACCGGAGCTGCCGACTGAAAACAGATGGAAGCTGTCTTAAAACGGTATACATATTCATTCGGTTCTTCCTTTAAAAACAGATGGGAAATGATATTGCTCAGATCTCCGGGAGTTTTTGGCATACGAATCAAAAGCACCTCAAAGGCACCATCATTTAAGGCAACAGTCTGGTTTACCAGATTTTTAAAGCCGCCCACGCTCCTTGTATTCGTCACCATGCCGAACACGAAATCCTCCTCTAATTCCCCCTCTTCCCACTGCACTAACATATGGTATGGCTTAATAGAAGAAATACTTTTTAAGGCCTCCAGCATATAGGCCGGATGGCCCAGCAGATTCTTTCGATCCTGGGAGGTAGCATAGGCCACCTCTGTAAAAGCGCCGAAACCGGCAATATATACAAAATTCCGATCCCCGCAGAAGCTTCCCACATCCACTGCAAAAGGCGCCCCGTTTACAACATTAAGAGCAGCCCGCTCCATATCCTTCGGGATCTGAAGGCTGACTGCAAAATCATTGGTAGAACCCGCAGGAATATACCCCAATGGCGGCTGATCCTTAAGAGCCAGCATCCCGCAGATGGTTTCATTTAAGGTTCCGTCTCCTCCGCTGCACAGGATAAGGTCCATGCCCTCTCCCAGCTCTTTTACGATACGGGAGGCATCTCCCTGGCTCTGGGTTACATGAACATGGATATCATACCCATCCTTTGTAAAAATATCCAGGATCCGCAAAAGGCTTCCCCGGATCTGTTCCTTTCCGGAGCGCGGATTAAATACAAAGAGCATTTGCTTCACTGTCCATCCTCCTTTTTAAACAGGATCTCTCTGTAAGCGGAAAATGCATTGGGAAGGGGATACTGTTTTTCTATCTCCTCTCTGGATGCCATAAAAACACCGTCCGGCAGTTCCCTCCAGGGTTCTTTAAGGACAGCATGGTATCCGCTCATACGCCACTCAATATGAGAAAACACATGACGGGCATCTGGAAGAGGTTTCAAACATACCAGATCATCCTCAGACACTGCCAGATACGCCTCCGCCTCTTTTGGCGACAGCTTTCCCTCTGCGTTGGGAAGCTCATAAAGAGAGGCCAAAAGCCCCTTTGGAGGCCTTTTGCGGATGGCGGCCTTCTCCTGATATTCAATAATAAATACCGTCCTTTCTTCCACCTTCCGCTCCTTGGGCGGGGACTTCCACGGGATTTTCTTCCAAAGGCCATTTTGGGCCGTAAGGCATACGGATTCCATTGGGCATTCCCTGCATTTGGGTTCTCCGCCGGGGATGCACACCAGCGCTCCGGTCTCAATCAATGCCTGATTATAGCTTCCCGCGCAGTCCTTCGGCATCACTTCCTTTAAAAGAGCCTCCATGGATGTTTTTACAGAGGCTTTTCGGATGTCCGAGGAATCTGCCAGAATACGGGAAACGACCCGAAGCACATTTCCATCCACAGCCGGAACGGGGATACCGTAGGCAATCGAAGCAATGGCTCCCGCCGTATAACTGCCGATTCCGGGAAGGCTCAAAAGCGCTTCATAGGAAGCAGGAAGCGCTCCGTTAAAGCGCTCCATCACCTGAATGGCAGCTGCTTTTAGATTTCTGGCCCGGCTGTAATAGCCCAGCCCTTCCCACAGTTTCATCAGGCGGTCATCCTCTGCCTGCGCCAGATCACGAATTTCGGGAAACGCCTCCATAAACCGCTCGAAATACGGCTTTACCGCCTCTACCCGGGTCTGCTGCAGCATAATTTCCGATATCCATACCCTGTAGGGCTTTGGATCTTCTCTCCAGGGCAGCTTTCTGGCTCTGGAGGCGTACCAGGCAAGGAGCGGCTTTTCTACCGCCCGAAGCCGCTCCCTCTGCTCAAGAGACCGATCCTTCTCTTCCAGAATCTGGAGCCTGTCATAAAAATGCAGCCTTCCGTCACACATAGCCGTATATCCCCCGCACAGATACCTCTCCTGAAATAACTGCTGATACAGAATCATCCTCTCTCTTCACCAAAAGACAGCCTTCTTTATCAATTCCAAGAGCCATACCCTCATAGGAACCGTGAGGGTCTAACACGCGAACCTGTCGTTTCCGGTTTGCAAGCATTTCATTGTACTCATCCATAAGCCCTGTCATATCACCATATTCCATAAAACGGCTGTAATACTGCTCAAAGCTCTTAAGCACCGCTCCGATCAAAGGCGCCCGTTTAAGCTCATGGCCCAGAGACAGCTTTAAAGAGGTAGCAGTGTCTGAAATTTCAGGTGGAAAGCTTTCTGTATTTACATTGATACCGATCCCCACTACTACATAGCGGATGGAATCCTCCTCTGTGCTCATCTCCGTTAAGATGCCGCAAATCTTTTTCCCATCGACCACAGCATCATTTGGCCACTTGATCTGAGGGGACAGACCCGAAATCTGCCGGATCCCGGCCACCACTGCCATCCCGGCCACCAGCGTCAGCATAGAGGCTTTTGACGGAGACAACTCAGGGCGAAGTATAAAACTCATCCAGACTCCCACACCGCGAGGAGAGGCCCAGGCCCGTCCTCTTCTTCCTTTTCCTGCGCTCTGGCTGTCTGCTGCAACAAGAGTTCCATGGGGTGCACCCTCCTCCGCCAGTTTTCTGGCCTGACGGTTAGTGGAATCTGTCTCATAAAAGCAGTTCACCTGAGACCCCAGCCACACGGTGGAAAGAACTGTTTTAAGTTCCGGGGCTGTGATCACATCCGGAGAAGCCACGAGACGGTATCCTCTGTTTCTCACCGCCTCAATGGCATAGCCCTCCTCCTCCAGCTGGCGTATCGCTTTCCATACAGCTGTTCTGGAAACCCCCAGGCCCTCGCACAGCTGCTGGCCCGACAGAAAATCTGGTGTTTCCTTCAGCATTTTTAAAATTTCTGTTTTCATTCTTCTCTCCCATCATCTATCCGTGAAACCATAGACTTACGGCGCTTAACACGCCAAGAAGCCCAAGACCTGCTCCAAGAAGCAGCTGGAAGATTCCCAGCCTGAACCGCTTCTTATCTCTGGCACAGGTCTTAAGCTCAAATATGCCTTTGATCCCATTTAACAGCGCCGCCAGCAAAAATACCAGGGGAAACAGCATCCTGTTCCCTTCGGGGCTTATAAAGGACAGCACGGCGAATATGACAATGGCGATCCCAAGGATCAAGTGCGCCATGTCGAGAAATACCCCGGCACGGCACTCATTTCTTCCTCTCTGGCCCTGCATATCTGCATTCTCCATTTCTCCGGATGCAGACCTTACAGAACCCAGAGCCTACTCCCCAAGGGTTGCAAGCATTACGGCCTTAATGGTGTGCATCCGGTTCTCAGCCTCGTCAAATACAACTGACTGGCTGGACTCAAATACTTCATCTGTTACTTCCAGCTCTGACACATGGAAGCGCTCGCCCATCTCCTTTCCAATCTTTGTCTTAAGATCGTGGAAGGAAGGCAGGCAGTGAAGGAAAATGGCCTGGGAACCTGCCCCGTCCATCACTTCCTTTGTTACCTTATAGGGGCTTAATTCCCGGATTCTCTCTTCCCATACCTCGTCTGGTTCTCCCATGGATACCCAAACGTCTGTATCGATCACATCTGCGCCCTTTACAGCCTCTGCCACATCCTCTGTCAGGGTGATCGTACCGCCGCTTTCTGCCGCAAAGGCCTCACATTCTTTTACCAGTGCCGGATCCGGGAAATACTTTTTCGGTGCACAGGCAGTAAAATGCATTCCCATCTTGGCACAGGCGATCATAAGGGAATTACCCATATTATAGCGCGCATCGCCCATATACACAAGCTTAACTCCCTTAAGCCGGCCCAGATGTTCTCTGATAGTGAGCAGATCCGCCAGCATCTGGGTAGGGTGATCCTCATTTGTAAGTCCGTTCCATACAGGAACTCCTGCATAATGAGCCAGCTCCTCTACAATCTCCTGTCCAAAGCCTCTGTACTCAATACCGTCGTACATCCGGCCCAGAACTCTGGCTGTATCTGCAATACTCTCCTTTTTTCCGATCTGAGAGCCGGATGGATCCAGATAAGTGGAACCCATTCCCAGATCATGGGCTGCCACCTCAAAGGCACAGCGGGTTCTGGTACTGGTCTTTTCAAAGATCAGCGCCACATTTTTTCCCTTTAAGGTATCCGTAAGAATCCCTTTTTTCTTCTTGTCCTTTAATTCTGCCGCCAGATCCAGCAGATACAGGATTTCCTCCTGTGTATAATCTTTCAATGTCAAAAAATTTCTTCCCTTTAAATTCATAGCATCCTCCGTGATCTTTTCCAGACTTATTTGGCCAGAAATTTATATTTATGCATCTTTTATGCATAATATACCACCATGAGAATGCGATGTCAAGAATTTTTATCTCCAGCTGCGCCTTCTTAAAACCGTTAAAAGCTGATCCGGCGTATAGATCCGAAACCGGCTGACCCGATATTTCTTTGCAGCTTCTTCCAGAAGGGAAAAATAAAGCTGCCTGTAATCCCATTTTTCCTTTAATCCCAGCTTTGCGGCAAGACGCGGAAACAGCTCCTCCATATAAATCCGCAGGGAACCGCCCTCTTTATTTTCTGTATGTTCCGCCCCCATCCCGCACCAGTCCATAAGCTCCAAAACTTCAGCCATCAGACGGTTAAAATAATACTCCTCGCTTTCAGGAGCATCCAGATAATAGATCCTTCCCTCCAGCCCATAGAGCATACGCATGGCATCAAAATATCCAAGGAGCATATTCCTTCTGGCCTTTTTCCGGTCAAATTCCAGAATGCCTCCCAGTTCCTGCCTTGGCGCTACATGATAAAGGCGAACGCCGTCAGGCACCTGAAGACGGCGTTCCGTATCTACCCCATAGCCGTAGATCCGAAGGACGATAATATCCTCATACCCCCGGTCGATCAGCACATCTACAGGCACATTATTGACCCTGGCACCGTCCATGTAATACTTTCCGCCCAGCTTTTCCGGTTTAAAGCCGATCAGATACGCACTTGCCATAAGCATGTCGCAGATCTGTCCCGGAGGTACTTCCTTTATATCAACCACAAGAGGCTGATGTTCCGTCAGGGAATAGGTAACTGTATATAAATCCCTGTCAGAGGTGCGTATTTTCTCCTCATCAATCGCCCCGCGGATCAGCTCCCGCAAAGGTGTGATATCAAAGCCGCCTTCTTTTAACAGGCGTTTTACTCCGTTTAGAAGATCCGAAAGTCTTACGGCTGTACCGTTTTTTAAGTTCCACTCCCTCAAAGCTTCCATTCTTTTGTCATCTACATCCATAACCTGGGAATAGCGGATATTTTCCCAGATTTTCTCCGCCGTTTCGAAGTCATCCATACAGATCAGGGCGCCGTTTAAAGCTCCCACAGAGGTTCCTGCTGCCCCCTGTATCTGTATGCCCGCTTCTTTTAAAGCCTTCCAGGCTCCGATCTGATACGCTCCTCTGGCTCCTCCGCCCTCCAGTACAATACCGTACCTGCGGCCTTTATCCAACTGCAGCTTCACCTTCTCCTCCTTGCGGCCGCTCCGATGATCCACAGTGAAAAAACAGACACAAGAAGAAACACAAAAAGCTGCTCCTCTGCCGTCCGCCCCATAAGAGCCCCTATCCAGGCTCCTAAAGCCCCTGCACAAAACCAGAGCGAAATAAGGCTGCGGAAAAAGAGCTCCACAGCCATAAAGAATAAATATGCAAAAAACCAGCCTGCAATCCCTGTCATGGATTTTCTCCTTTCAGGGGCCTCCCACGCTCAGGCCACGCCGCAGACTGTCTCTGTCAGATATTTCTGCGCTGTCTGGCTGCCTCAAACATCAGCACAGAGGCTGCTACCGCCGCATTTAAGGACTCAACCTTTCCTGCCATGGGAATCTGGATACAGCAGTCTGCCGCCTCTGCCGCTGCCTCTGTAAGACCGTTTGCCTCATTTCCAATGAGAAAGCCCACATTTCCAGTATAATCCTGGCGGTCATAATTATTCATTCCCTTCAAATGTGCCGCAAAAAGACGCACGCCCTCTCTGCCAAGCCTTTTGCAGACAGCTGTAAAATCCTCCGTATAAAGGAAGGGCATTCGCAGCACGGAACCCATGGTAGAGCGGATCACCTTGGGGCTGTAGATATCTACGGTGTCACGGCTCATGATCACACCGGTTACTCCTGCCCCCTCTCCGGCCCGAAGGATCGTCCCCAGATTGCCGGGATCCTGAATATTCTCAAGGAGCATGAGAAGAAGGGGAGTTCCGGAAGATGCTGGCTTTAAAAGCTCCTCCAGGGTGTATTTCTTCTGCCTTGCCACCGCCAGCACACCCTGAGGCGTCTTTGTATCCGCCATGGCCTTCATAACTTCTTCGGTGACAATTTCGTAGGAATAGGAGTGAAGCCACTCCCTGTTTTCCTTCTGGCTCTCAAAGGACGGCGTAACATAAAGAGCCTCTACGTCTTTTGGTGTAAATTCCCGGCACATCCGCAGTCCTTCTGCCACATAGACGCCCTCTTCCCGCCTGGCTTTTGCCTTTGCCTGAAGATTTACAACCCGCTTTACCTGCTTATTTGAAGTGCTGTTGATCATTTTGCTCTGGCTCCTTTCCCGTTTCCGGTCCCGGACAGTTCCAACTCCTTAAGTTCATCCAGCCACAGACGGCTTACGGCATCGCTTGGCATACGCAGATCTCCTCTGGGAGATACGGCCACAGAGCCCACCTTCGGTCCATCCGGCAGACAGGAGCGCTTAAACTGCTGGCTGAAAAATCTTCGGTAAAAGGTGGTAAGCCATTTTAAAATAGTCTCCCTATCATACTGTCCTTCAAACGCGCAAAGAGCCAGACGGTAAATTTTACCCGGACGAAAGCCGAAACGCAGTACATAGTACATATAAAAATCGTGAAGCTCATAAGGGCCTACCAGGTCCTCGGTCTTTTGGGATATTTTCCCATCCTCAGGCGGAAGAAGCTCCGGGCTCACAGGCGTATCAAGTACATCCAGGAGCACATCTGAAAGCTCTTTTTCCCCGCAGGTATCTGCATAATAGCGGACCAGATGGCGGACCAGTGTCTTGGGAACAGAAGCATTGACCCCGTACATGGACATGTGGTCTCCGTTATAAGTGGCCCAGCCCAAAGCAAGCTCGGACATATCTCCGGTTCCGATCACAAGCCCTCCTACCTGATTGGAAATATCCATCAGGATCTGGGTACGCTCTCTGGCCTGTCCGTTTTCGTAGGTTACATCATGGCAGTTTACGTCCTGTCCAATATCCTCAAAATGGCTTGTAACGGACTTGCGGATATTGATTTCCTTAAGGGATGCCCCTACCTTCTTTGCCATCACGCAGGCGTTGGTATAGGTACGGTCCGTAGTGCCGAAGCAGGGCATGGTAATGCAGTGGATCTGTTCTCTGGGAAGATTTAAAAGGTCAAAGGCCCGAACCGTCACCAAAAGAGCCAGCGTGGAATCCAGACCGCCGGAAAGGCCGATGACCGCATTTTTACAGCCCGTATGCTCCAGACGCTTCTTTAAGCCCATAGCCTGAATGGACAGAATCTCCTCACAGCGGCGTTCTCTCTGGACAGGATCCGCAGGCACAAAGGGAGCCGCATCCACATAGCGCAGAATGGAGCCCTCCGCTTCTTTCGCTCCCCGCTCCAGCTCAAACGGCACAGTCACATAGCCGCCTTTTTCCTGATACGGATCTGCTGCCGGGAAGGTTGTCATCCTGCGGCGCTCCGCTGTGATCCGTTCCAGATCCATATCCGCACAGATACATTCATTGGAAAAGCGCCGCGATTCCATCAGGCAGGTTCCATTTTCCGCCAGGATATTCTGTCCGCCGAATACCAGATCCTGAGTGGATTCCCCTTCTCCTGCATTGGCATAGATATATCCGCAGACCAGACGGGCCGACTGGCCACAGATCAGGCTCCTGCGGTAAGCATCCTTTCCTGTGGTTTCATCGCTGGCAGAGCAGTTTGCGATCACCGTGGCTCCTGCCATAGCATGAGAAATGCTCGGAGGGCAGGGAACCCACACGTCCTCGCAGATTTCCGCTGCCAGCACAAGTCCCGGAATATCCTCACAGGAAAACAGAAGGTTCATGCCAAAAGGAACCCTTTCCCCGTCAATCTTTATCCAGCGTACCGTTTCCTGTCCGGGACAGAAATGACGCAGCTCATAAAATTCCGAATAGTTGGGCAGATTCTTTTTGGGAACCAGTCCCAGGATCCTTCCTCCGCTTATGGCAGCTGCCGCATTGTAAAGCTTTCCCTCATGCTCCCAGGGAAGACCCACAAACGCGATCATATGCAGCTTCTTTGATGCTTCTACGATATGTTTCAGTTCCCTTTTTACTGATTCCAAAAGGGAAGCCTGCAAAAAAAGATCCGAACAGGTGTAGCCTGTAAGACACAGTTCCGGAAATACCATCACCTTTACTCCCCGGCTCTCTCCCTGTTCCATCAGCTCTATGATCTGTTTTGCATTATACTGCGGATCTGCCACCCTGATTTTAGGAGTAGCAGCTGCAGTCCTTAAAAATCCGTCTTTCATCTTGACCTCCAGCTCTTATGCATAGAAATTTTCTGACCGTAGTATAGCATAGATCCGCATAAAATCCCAGAGTGAATTTTCTCTGTTCTTCCCTTGACTATTCATAAAATCTGCTGTATACTTAGGCTGTTCAGAACGCCTGTTCTGTATGTTTTATAAAGCCCTGCACCACTACTACCACACTTGCCAGGGCTTTATTTTTTTACCAAAAGGAGGTTTTCCATGATCACTGAATTTTCACGCACGGAAATGCTGATCGGCCCCAAGGCCCTGAATGCCTTAAAAGGATCCTGTGTGGTTGTTTTCGGAGCAGGAGGCGTAGGCTCTCATGCCATTGAAGCCCTGGCCAGGTCTGGTATCGGCCATCTGATCCTTATAGACAGCGATACGGTTTCCCTGACAAATATAAACCGCCAAAGCATTGCTTATCACAGCACTGTGGGCCAGTATAAAACCAGAGTAATGGCAGACCGGATACGGGATATCTGCCCTGATACAAGGACAGATACCTTTGAAGAATTTGTGCTCCCTGATACAATGGAGACGCTTTTTTGCCGGATCAATGCCCTTTTAGAAGAAGAACATATTAAAAAAAGCCAGATTTCTTCCTCCGGCTCTTCTTCCATTACCTATATTTTAGATGCCATTGACACCGTTTCCGCCAAGATTGCACTTGCTGCTTATGCAGACGAGCACTCCATCCCACTGATCTCATCCATGGGGACAGGGAACAAGCTTCACCCCGAACTGTTTCGTATCTCTGATTTAAAAGACACTTCGGTCTGCCCCCTGTGCCGTGTGATGCGCAAGGAGCTGAAGACAAGAGGCATTCAAAGCCTGAAAGTCTGCTGGTCCCCGGAAAAGCCTCTGACGCCCGCGCCTGCTGAGGAAGATACAGGCAGCCGCCGCTCCACCCCCGGAAGCATATCCTTTGTGCCTCCCGCAGCAGGCCTTATGATCGCCGGAGAAATCGTAAGAAATATCTGCGGCCTCTAACAAAACCTACTTTGCAGCCTCCTGCCACCGGGCCAGATCCTCAATGGTATACTGGTCTACCACACCCCGGATTGCATCATCCAGCTCCTGCCACAGCCGCAGGGTGACGCAGTCATCCCTTCGCTGGCAGGGGTTGTCCTCACCGGCCAGACAGTCTACCGGAGCCAGATTTCCTTCTGTGATCCGCAGGATCATCCCTACGGTATACTCGCTGGCCGGCCGGGTCAAATAATAGCCTCCCTGATTTCCACGGACACTTCTCACACAGCCGGCCCGGGACAGGATCGATATGATCTGCTCCAGATACTTTCCTGAAATATCCTGACGCCTTGCAATATCTTTTATTTTCACCGGCTCCCCACTCCCATGAAGAGCCAGATCGATCATCGTTCTTAACGCATACCGCCCTTTTGTGGATACAAGCATATAAAAACAGTCCTTTTCTTTTTATTTGGGTTTGGGCATCTGGCAGTATGCCCAAACCCATATTTGATTCATGCCCTTATCATACTATTCCTGTAGGAAAAATGTCAATAGTATTTTTCGGAAATACAAGAAGAGCTGCCCTTCCCCCACAGAAGGCAGCTCTCAGTCACGATCAAAAACCGTCACACTATAAGTTGTGTTGGCATCCCCATACCAAACAAAAACCCGTAAGGCACATCTCTGTACTTCTTACGAGGGATACTATACCACCTGTGTCAATTTCTGTCAACTATTTTTGTGCAATTTAACATATGCTTTTCCATAATACGGAAATTCTATATCTATTTCAACAATTTTATTTTTCTGTTCCCCAAAACAGTATTGACATATTTTTCAGAAATCAGGTCATACTATTGCCTGTCTTACTGCTATATGCAAAGACAGAAAGGATCCTTATTATGAAATTTTCTCAGGATTTACAGGAAACAATGAAATATCTGAACAACGAGCTTCATACTGATCGAAACTTTGATGTGGTGTACCGCGTCCTCACTATCGGAGGAAAAAATGCCTGTCTCTATTTTATCGACGGCTTTACAAAGGATGATACGCTTTTAAAGCTCCTCCAGGCGCTTTCCTCCATCCAGGCAGACCGGATGCCAAAGGATGCACACAGCTTTTCCAAGCAGTACCTTCCCTATGGAGAGATAGGCCTGATCCATGAAAGCAGCGAAATGGTCCTCCAGCTTCTCTCTGGCGTATCCTGTCTCTTTATCGACGGCTATGACGCCTGTCTTACCATCGACTGCCGCACCTATCCGGCAAGAGGGGTCAGTGAACCGGAAAAGGATAAGGTAATGCGGGGTTCCAGAGACGGATTTGTGGAAACCCTTGTATTTAATACGGCGCTGATCCGCCGAAGGATCCGCGATCCAAAGCTTTCCATTGAAATCATGACAGCCGGTGAAAGCTCCCATACGGATATCGCCATCTGCTATATGGAAAACCGGGTGGATCAAAAGCTGCTTTCCACCATAAAAAAAAGAATCCGGGATCTGGAGGTCGATGCTCTGACCATGAACCAGGAAAGTCTGGCAGAATGCCTCTTTCCCTATAAGTGGTTCAATCCATTTCCCAAATTCAAATTTTCCGAGCGGCCCGATTCCTCTGCAGCCTCTCTTTTAGAGGGGAATATCGTAATTCTGGTGGATACCTCTCCCTCCGCCATGATTCTTCCATCCTCTGTCTTTGATATCATCGAGGAGGCGGACGATTACTATTTTCCTCCCATTACCGGAACGTACCTCAGGCTTACCCGGATGACCATTTCCGCGTTATCTCTTTTTCTTACGCCTACCTGGCTGATGTTTATGCAGAATACGGAGCTGATTCCCGACTGGCTGGCCTTTATCCGTCTGTCCGATCCCTACAACGTGCCTTTAATCTGGCAGCTTCTGATCCTGGAATTTGCCATTGACGGCCTGCGGCTGGCAGCTGTCAATACCCCCAGCATGCTGACCACCCCGCTCAGTGTGATCGCCGGTATCGTGCTGGGCGAATACGCCGTAAAATCGGGGTGGTTTAACAGTGAAACCATGCTGTATATGGCCTTTGTAACCGTTGCCAATTATTCCCAGGCCAGCTTTGAATTAGGATACGCCATGAAGTTCATGCGTGTGATCATCCTGATCCTCACAGCCCTGTTTAACCTCTGGGGATATGCGGCAGGCATTGTATTTACCATCTGCGCCATCGTATTTAACAGAACCATCGCGGGAAAGAGCTATATTTATCCTCTGATCCCCTTCCACTGGAGTGAGCTGCGCAAACGTTTCTTCCGCGGACGCCTGCCCCACAGGGAAAAATAAACGTTTTTATACGAAATCTTCCCGCATGGGATTAAAGATATCTAAAAGGATGCCTCTCTCTTTGCAGACACAGCCGTGCTCCACGCCGTTTAACTTTAACATGGTATCTCCGGCTTTTACCGTCTTTATCTCGCCGTCAATATTAAACTCAAACACACCGCTTACAACATAGGTGATCTGAGTATGGGGGTGGTGGTGAAGTTTTCCCTCTGCCCCTGTCTCAAAGGTGTTTTCCACACACATAAGATCCTTGCTATAAGCCAGCACTCTGCGCACTACGCCTTCTCCGGCAGGCTCTGCCTTTGCATTTTCATGAAATACCCATCTTTCATCCAACATCTGTAAGTCCTCCTGATTCTTTATGATTATTTATGCTTCTTTAAAGCCTGCGGCCTTTAAGAAACGGCCAAAAGCTTCTCTGCCCTCTTCAGTGCATTTGTATACGCCCGCATCCTCCAGAACTCTGGCAAATACAAGACCCACCTCCTCCTTGAAGATCTCCTCTGCATTATCAGCCGTGATCCGGATTCCCCGGCTCTCATACTTGGGAAGAAATTCCTCTACCCAGTCTGCATGCTTGCTTATGGCATCGTTAGAACGGATATCCTTTCCCTCTGCCATGTATTCTCCCAGCTCTGCCAGCTCGCTCTTTAATCGGGAAGGCAGCACTGCCAGACCCATAACCTCGATCAGGCCGATATTTTCCTTTTTAATATGGTGCAGCTCCTGATGGGGATGATATACGCCCAGAGGAAATTCCTCTGTGGTAATGTTATTGCGCAGCACCAGATCCAGCTCATACATATTCCCGTTTTTGCGGGCAATGGGCGTAATGGTATTGTGAGGCTCTCCCTCTGCTTCTGCGAATACAAAGGCCGCCTCATCGGTATAGCTGCGCCACATCTTCAGCACATGGTCACCCAACTCAATGAGCCTGTCGCTGTCCATACACCGCAGACGCAGCACAGACATGGGCCAGAATACGATTCCCGCCTCTACATCCTCATAGCCTTCCATGGTGAAATACCGCTCAATGGGCGCCTTTGCCATGGCAAAAGTATAGTGACCGCCCTGAAAATGGTCATGGCTTAAAATAGAGCCGCCCACAATGGGAAGATCCGCGTTGGAACCCAGAAAGTAATGGGGGAATTGGCGGATAAAATCAAACAGCTTCTTAAAGGTGGCTTTTTCAATCTTCATGGGAACGTGCTCGCCATTAAACACGATGCAGTGTTCATTGTAATACACATAGGGAGAATACTGGAAGCCCCACTGGCTGTCATTGACCCGGATCGGGATCACACGGTGGTTATTGCGGGCCGGATGGTCAGCCCGTCCTGCATATCCCACATTTTCCATGCACAGCTGGCATTTGGGATAACCGCTCTGTTTTGCCCTTCTTGCTGCTGCAATGGCCTTTGGATCCTTTTCAGGCTTCGACAGATTGATCGTAATATCAAGAGTGCCGTAGCGTGTTTGTGCCGTCCATTTCATATCCTTTGCGATGCGGTATCTGCGGATATAATCGGAATCCTGACTCAGCCTATAATAGTAATCCGTAGCAGCCTGGGGAGATTTTTCATAGTGTTTCCAGAACTCTGCCGTCACCTCGCTGGGTCTTGGCATCAGACAGTTCATAAGCTTTGTATCAAAAAGATCTTTGTATACAACGCTGTTCCCTCCTAAAAGCCCCTTTTCTGCCGCATAATCCAAAAGAGTCTTTAAAATTTCCTCCAGCTCCGGTTCTTCTCCCTCTGCCTTCGGCTCTTCATATTCATTTATCCTCAGCACATCCAGGATCTGGTTTCTGGCATAAACCGCATCCTCCTCCTTCAGAAGTCCCGTTTTCAGCCCATAGCTTACCAGATCTTTGACTGCTTTACTGATCATGTCTGTAACCTCCCTGTGATTTTTTATTGAAAAGACGGCTTTTTTAACTAGAAAACCGTCCTGACTTTATACCTCTATTATAAAAGGAGCGCTTCGGTATGACAATGTCATTTTTTTCTGTCATATTACAATTTTTATGGATTTTTCGGTTTTAATGAGTCAATTTTTGCTTATTTAATGCAATGCCGATCAGATTACAGATTTTTTATCACATTCCCGATCCGTTTTAACACCAGACCGCCTAAAAGCCCTATGGCTGCCCCGGCAGCGGTTCCTGCAAACAGCAGCACGGGAAGATAAGAAAACACGCCAAAGGTTTTGACCACATAAGCCGCCATCAAAAACTGGCCTATATTGTGAAATACGCCTCCCAGTATGCTCACTCCCACCATATCAAAAAGAGAAAAACGGCAGCAGATCCACATAACAAGCAGGCTTAGGGCCGCTCCAGCCAGGCTGAACAGAATGGAGGACATTCCCCCAAAGGCAAAGCCGGAAAGAAGGATCCGGGCAAGGCTGATCCATACTGCCGGCCACAATCCCAAAACATAAAGGGACAGGATCGTCACCAGATTTGCAAGTCCCAGCTTCACCCCCGGCGCTCCCAGATAGATGGGAAGAATACGTTCAATATAGCCGAATACAAAGGCAAGAGCAATCAAAAGTCCATAAACCGCCACCCGGCGGGTTCGTATATTCATACAGCAAGTTCCTCCTTTACAACCGTTCTGTTTGTATGATAAAATAAACGGGAATCTAACATCCACGCAAAAAGGAGTGTATCTGACTATGAAGCAAAACCACCTCATGAAGCATAACCTGGCAGGCTTCATCCTTATGGCAGCCCTGTCTCTGGTATTTATAGCTGCTTCTGGATCTATTTACCAGCTGCTTCGGGGACCTGTTACTGTAAACCAGCCGGAATTTCCTTTAAAGGACGGCCAGTATTCCTATGACAGCGAATTTGACTCCAAGGGTTTTTATAACCATGTGGAGCTGACCGTTGAAAACGGCATCATCACTGCCTGCAGCTGGGACTGCTTCGGTGAGGACGGCATTGGCAAACAGCAGCTCTCTCTGGACGGTCTGTACATCATGACCGAGGACGGCCCCACATGGAAAGCCCAGTCGGAAGCTCTGGCTGCCTATGTGATCGAACATCAGACGGTAAGCCAGCTGGCAGATGAAAACGGCTATGCCAAAGATGCCATTGCTTCTGTAAGCATCAATGTATCCGGCTTTATCAACGGGATCAATGAGTGCTTAAAGCAGGCGGCAGCCTGATGGCCCGCACTTCGGCAGCCGGAAGGAGAACCTGTTTTTTAATAATCGTTCTGCTTCTTCTGGCCGCAGTCCTTATGGGATATCAGTATCTTTTCCCTGCTCCCAAAGGCCAGACGGCTCATATTTTTGTGGACGGAAAAGAGGCTGCTTCCTTTCCTTTAAATAAGGATCTGGAATACAGGGTTTCGGGAGCAGACGGCGGAACAAATCTTTTGATCATCCAAGACGGACAGATCTGGTGTCAGGAGGCCGACTGTCCCGATAAAAACTGTGTCCGGCAGGGAAAAAAACAGCTTTCCACCGATACCATCATATGTAAACCCCATAAAATGGCTGTAACGATCACAGGAGAGGAATAAACTTCCTCTCCTGTTTTTTATCCCTCTGGTATCCGTATCACAAAAACAGTTCCATGGCTCTCTCTACAGCCCCACTGTCCTCTATAAACAGCTTTACGATCCACCCGGCTGCCATCACACAGGCTCTGTGGAAATGAATGAGCAGGCTGTCAAAGGCCAGGCCAAACAGAACCCCCGTTGCAAACCGCCTGCCATTTTTGCTTTCATAGGATGTAAAAAGCTGTAAAAAACCGTCTGCTGTCATAGGAAGCATAAAAAGGATCATCAGCCGCAGCTTCATATCTCCCCATAGAAGGATCAGAGGTATCCCGGCGATCATGCCGGCCAGCTCCCCCGTACATCGGGCACAGATAGGAAACGGTTTTCCGTTCCAGTAAAAGGAACGGTCCGGACGGGCATGACAGCCAAAAAAGATCCGAAGGAAACGCCCCATCCTCTTTTACTCCTTACATTCCGCCAATCAGCGCTGCCGTAGCAATGGACATAACGAATACACCTACATAGATGAGTATGGTAAGGATCACGGATACCAGTGCTCCGATGCCTGCCGCTTTCGCCGTTTTGGGCTTTTCATCTCTCCATACCAGAAATAAGACCAGGCCTACCACCGGAATGCAGCATCCCAAAAGGCCCCACAAAAAACCGCCTCTGTCTTTTGGATTTTCCACCGTATCGTCGTATCTTCTGTCTTCCATATGATTTCCTCCCTTTTTCTCAATATTATCCAGATTTCTTGCTTAATCGGCAAGATACCTTCGCTTTAAGCTTTCTCCCCTACAGCGACAGTCCTCCCCTTGCTCTTGCTCTGCGGTCACAGATCGACTGGATCACAGGCACCAGGAAAATTGCCACAATTCCCCCTGCAAACCCATTATTGTAAAGATTCACGCCTCCATAGACGATCCCCACCTGCAAAGCCACAGAGGAATGGAGATACCCTGCAATAAGTCCCGCCACGACTCCGAATTTTCCCGCAACCGGCGCCAGCGTGGTCGAAAGAAGAAGGGCCAGAATGGGAGACGGATCATTGATATTCCATTTTTTGGTAAAGCTTGCAAGATATACGCCAAACATAACCGGTGCTATATTCCGTATATGTTTTCCCGTAGAGCTGAAGCCCACGATCGTAAGGATACCGCAGATTGTAGGCCCGTTCATATCTCCGCCTACCATGAGCACAAAAAAGGTGGCAAACAGGCCATTGATCCCCATATTAAAGACCGTAGTTGCCCCGCCCTCAGCCTTAAAAAAGTCGGCTCCCGCCAAACCTGGATCTGCCAGGATCCGGCGGTAGGATTCCCACAGCGTCTTTCCTCTCACAGCAACTGCTGCTGCGATCATAGTTCCGAAAAACAAGGACAAAAGCACTGCAAAGAGTTCCTGGTTGCCCTTGGACCAGATCAGCCTTGATTCAATCCGGATCCCAAAGGATTTTTCCAGAGATACGACCACCGTAGCGATAATCCCTGCTGCAAAACCTACGTTATAAAGGGAATATCCATTGTGCGCATAGTGGACATGGGTACTTAAAGGCGGGAGCACAAAACCAATGCTGATCCCCACCGCCAAAGAGATCAAAACTCTGGCATAGACCGGCAGATGGCCGATCTGCATGATCTGCGTCATAATAGGCGAAAGGCTGGTTCCGTAAAGGCCGATATAAAGATACCGGTGAAAGGATGTCTTATGATATCTGGAATACAGAAATACACCTGCCAGAATGGCCCAGATATTCATAATATTCTTTCCGAACAGCGAAAAGCCGAACATGAGAAACACTGCCGTGATCGTATGGCCGCTCATTTCCATTTTCAGGAAATAAATCATCGCCAGACTGATCAGAGTGATAATTCCGGCATTGATCATGGCTGCTCCGATTCCGCCTACGGCAAAGTAATCCGTGATCAAAAGATCGGGTTCTATGACAATGCGGATGAGCCCCTTAAGGATATCAGGAAAAGGCTGGACCACAAGGCCAATCACAATAAAATACAGTGGAAACAGGGATAAAATAAGAAATTTTCCCTTCCGGGTCAGTGTTTTCATTTCATGAAAATGTTCCAGGTGGTGTTTCACGCCATCCTCCTTTTTACATCAATCCGGTTATCATTCAGTGTCGTAGCCTCCATATCGGAAAGCCTCTCATGGTTCAGAGCATTAAATAAAAGAACCGAGCCTGTCTGAGAACTGCTGTAAATGCCGGAAACAGCAGCCGTTCCCTTTGCAATCCGGTCTGTGATCACCGCCCGAAAGTCTACCTCGGCCAGATCGTTCCATGCAGTAACCATATCTCCCTCCCGGACTTTTCGTTCTGCGGCATCCAGGGGATGGAGCATCAGGGCAGCCGGCCCCCGCTTTTGTACTAAATCCCTGCGCTCCAGAAAAATAGAATTTAAGGTATGGGAATCAGGTATGCTGATCAGGCTTAACGGATACGCTCCGCCGTAAGGTTCCTTATAGCAGGGCACAGGTTCCTTTTCCTCCTGATTGACAATCCGAAGCTTACCGGAAGGCGTTTTAAAATGGCCATGATCCCCAAAGGGCTGACGTACTGTGCCATTTTCCCGAAGAAACTTCCACTGTTTTTCTGTAAGTTCCAAAAGCCCCTCTTCAGGATGGCTTAAAAGCTCCTCTAACATTTCTTCCTCGGTACGCTTAAAATACGGCTCTTCAAAGCCCATGGCCTCTGCCAGAAGTCCAAAGAGCTCCCAGTTGCTTTTGCACTCTCCCTGAGGCTCAACCAGTTTTTTTGCTACGCTAAAGATCCGATAGCCATATGCCCTGAAACAGTCGGTCTGCTCTACGGAAAAGACTGCCGGAAGAAGGATATCTGCATAGCGGGCCGTATCGGTGAGAAACCGCTCATGTACCACTGTAAATAAATCCTCCCGCATCAGCCCCTTAAGAATCGCCTTCTGATCACACACAGAGCCCACAGGATTGCCTCCATAGACGAAAAAGGCCTTCACTGCATCCTCTCCTTCCGCCGTAAGCGCCGAACCGAGACAGTTGATGTTCACGCCAGGCCCTGAAACCTTCCTGAAATCCGGTCTTGTAACACGTTTCGCATCCACGAAGGGACCGCCATTATGCTCCGCTGCGCAGATACCGCCGCCCGGCTTTCCCCAGGCGCCTGTAAATGCAGATAAAACCGTGATCAGGCGGGAGGTCATTCCTCCATTTCCATATCTGGAAAAGCCGCTTCCCAAAAGAATCGCCGGAGCTTTGGCCTGTCCGAAGAAAAGAGCCAGCCTGCGGATGTTTTTTTCAGGTATGCCTGTGATCTGTTCGGCCCACTTTGGAGTGCTTTTTCTCACAATCGGCAAAAATGCCTCATAGCCCTCACACCGTTCTCTTAAAAACACCTCATCTGCCAGCCCTTTTTCCTCCAGCACATGCATCATGGCAAGAGCCAGTGCTCCGTCTGTACCGGGACGGATCAGAATCGTTTCGTCACAGTAGGCGTCCATTTCTCTGGCGCAGGCTTCAATAAGGAGCACTTTTTTCCCGGCAGCCCTTGCTTCCTTTAAAATGGGCATCACATGGAGGCGTGTGGCCTTTACATTGCTGCTCCACACCAGGATCAGATCACTGCTTTTTAATTCCTCCGGCTCCAGGCAGGGGGTCTGCCCCATGACAGAGGCATATCCCATTCCTTTTGCATTGGCGCAGAGTCTTAAAATAAGTGGGCGTGCTCCCAGACGGTTAAAAAAGGCATCCCCGCACTTTCGCTGGATCACGCCCATAGTGCCGGAATAATAGGACGGAAGGATCGCCAACGGGCCATTTTCCCTTATGATCTGCCGAAAATGTCCTGCGATCTCCCTTACCGCCTCTTCCCAGGTGATAGGTTCAAACTTCCCTTCCCCCTTATTCCCAGTCCGTCTCATAGGAAAAAGGATCCGGTCCGGGCTGTTGACGGACAGCTGATACTGCTGCATTTTTTTACAGATCAATCCTTTTGAGGCCGGATGCTCCGGATCCCCGGCCACCCCTGCCACGCGCCCGTTCTCTATGGTGGCTAAAAGGCCGCAGGAGGCCGGGCAGTCATAGGGGCAGGTAGTCCTGCGGATATCAGTCATTCCATTCCTCCTACAGCACATGCTTCCTCAGATATGCGCCGTCCTTTGGGCTTAAGTAGGCCGGAGCAATATCAAATACGGTCTTGCAGCCCTTTGCGCCCTCCTTATTCATACGGTAGGCAGCTCTTGCATAGGCGGCAAGGACGGAAGCAGTAAACTCCGGATTAGAATCCAGCTTTAAGCTGTACTCGATCACATGGGAATGCTCATCCTTCATACCTGTAGTTCCTGTGCGGATCACAAAGCCGCCGTGAGGGATTCCCGCATGATCTCTTAAAAGCTCTTCCTGGCTGATAAAATGCACCGTTGTGTCATAATCTGCAAAATAATTGGGCATAGTAACGATGGCTTCACGGATTGCATCCTGATCGGCTCCCTCTTCTGCCACTACAAAGCACTCTCTGGTGTGCTTCTGCCGTGTAGTAAGCTCCGGCTGGCTTCCGCTGCGCACTGCCTCCAATGCGCTCTCAACCGGAATCGTATACTGTCTCGCATCTCTTACACCAGGGATCCGGCGGATGGCATCAGAATGTCCCTGGCTTACGCCTCTGCCCCAGAAGGTATAGTCCTTTCCTCCGGGAAGGACCGCATCCGCATAAAGACGGTTTAAGGAAAACATACCGGGATCCCAGCCCACAGAGATCACTGCCACATGGCCGCTCTCAAAAGCGCTCCGGTCTACTGCCTCAAAATGCTCCGGAATCTTTGCGTGGGTATCAAAACTGTCGATCACATTAAAATACTTCGCCATTTCCGGTGTCTGCTTTGGAAGATCCGTAGCGCTGCCTCCGCAGATGATCATTACATCAATCTCATCTTTCATTGTGAGAATGTCATTAACTGAATATACCTTTACTCCCTCTGTCAGGAGAGAAAGGGACGATGGGTCTCTCCGGGTAAACACTGCCTTCAGTTCCATATCCGGATTGTGCTTAACTGCACACTCCACTCCCCTTCCCAGGTTTCCGTATCCAAGGATTCCGATTCTGATGCTCATAATTTTGTCTTCCTTTCTCTTAGGGTCTTTTAGCCGGATGCAGATATCCGTTCCGGCCACTGTAAAAAGTATACTATATGAAATTTTCCTTTGCAAGCGCAAACATTCGCGTAAGAAGCAGCCAGCCGGGGCGGTAAAAATACATCAGCTGCCAGAAACCCGCGCCAGTGAGTTTTTTCTCCCTTATAAGTTCAAACTTCGCCTTTAAGCTTCGCACATCCTCAAACCATACCTCATGGCGGATGCCGTACTGCCAGTAATGAAAATAGGGAGACTGTGTCAGCTCATCAAAATAGATCACAGAGCCATGGTCAATGGCCAGCTGTATGGCCTGGCGGGTATTTAATGTAACTGCCCGTGTGCGTCCCCGCTCATAAGGAAGGGGCCAGTCATATCCATAATTTGGAATGCCAAGGCTGATCTTTTCTGCCGGGATCCTGCTTAATGCATAATCCGCCACCCGACGGACCATATGGATGGGCGCCACTGCCATAGGCGGCCCCTGGGAATATCCCCACTCATAGGCCATAAGCATCACCCTGTCTGCCGCTTCGCCGATGGCCCGGTAATCAATGCCTTCATAGAGAAGCCCCGGCTGGTCATCGGAGGTCTTTGGCGCCAGGGCAGCACTGACAAAAATCCCCAATGCCCTAAACACCCCTGCACAGAGGCGGACAAACTCCGCAAACCGCTCCCTGTCACCGGCCGGCACATATTCAAAATCAATATCCAGTCCCTCATACTCCTTTTGCTCTATCACAGCCATCAGCTGCCAGACCAGCCGGCGCACGGCCCGGTCATTCGAAAGAAGCTCTGTGATCAGCCGGTTATTAAACCGCCCGTCCGGGCCCAGAGGCGTGAGTACCATCACCGGACGGACGCCCGCAGTCCGGGCGGACTGGATGACCGGCGTATCCTCGATATGAGGAGAGACCAGATCCCCCTCTGCCGTAAAACCATAGGAGAAAATGTAAATATCTGTAAGAAATGGCAGGGTTTCATCCAATGTATCCCGATCAATAAAAGGATAGGCATATCCAAAGGAATAAAGAAGGGGACTTCCGGCCCCTATACTGCCTTCTGCCCCCACATAAAGAGACTGGCCCACTGCCAGGCGGTAGGGATATTCCAGCTGGTTGGCCCAGATCAGTTCTCCAACCGGCCTTCCGGTTTTTGCGGCTATCTCATCCACTGTATCCCCTTCTTCTACTACATAAATCCATTCATCTTCCAGCATGTTTCTGCCTCTTTGCTTTTTGTAAAACTATATGCAGGCAGAAAGGAAGTTTTCCCTCTTTTCTTTCAGACCCCATTCCTGGCGCACAGGTCTGATACGCAGCAGTGTTCGCAGTCCGGCTTTGTCCTCGCACTGCAGACTGCTCTTCCGTGGAATACCAGACGGTGGCAGAAATCACTGCCTTCCTTTGGAGGAATCAGCTTCCAGAGAGCCATTTCCACCTTTTTAGGATCTTTTATGCCCTCTACCAATCCCATACGGTTCACCAGACGGATGCAATGGGTATCTGTTACAATGGCAGGCTTTCCAAATACGTCACCCATGATCAGATTGGCGCTTTTACGTCCCACACCCGGAAGCTTCAACAGATCATCAAAGGTTTCAGGCACCTGTCCGCCATATTGCTCTTTTAAGATCCGCATACAGGCGCTTATATCCCTGGCCTTGCTCCGTCCCAGGCCGCAGGGCCTTACGATCTCCTCAATCTCCTCCGGCGAAGCAGCCGCCAGGGCATCCACATCCGGAAACTTTTTGTACAGCTTCTCCGTTACAATGTTGACCCGCTCATCCGTACACTGGGCCGCCAGACGGACGCCTACCAAAAGCTTCCACGCCTGATTATAATCCAGGGTACAGGAAGCCTCCGGATAGGCTTTCTTAAGACGCTCGATCAGCTTTAAGGCCAGTTCCTTTTTCGTCATTTCCATATTTATCCAAATACCTTTCTTCCTCCCAGATACGCAGCATGAACCGGTATCGTATGAAGCTGTTCCGGAGCCGTTTCAAAGGGCGACTGCTCCAGGATCACAAAGTCTGCCAGCATACCGGGACAGATCTTTCCTTTTATCTTCTCCTCAAAGCTTCCTTCTGCCCCACGGATCGTATAGCTGTCAAGAGCTTCCTGCACTGTAAAAGCTTCATCTGGAAGATAGGGTCCTACATGATCCTTTATGGTAGTGCGGGTCACGGCACACTCCATAGAAGCCAGAGCGTCGGGCAGCTCCACCGGACAGTCCGTACCGTTGCTGACAGAAACCCCCTGTTTCATAAGGGTTTTCCAGCTGTAGCTGGTCGATGCCAGTTCCTCTCCCACTCTGTCTTTTACAATATGATTATCATAATCCAGAAAAATACTCTGGGCATACACATGAAGCTTTAAGCGGGCAATCCGCTCAAGCTGATCCGGACGGGTAATCTGGCAGTGAACAATCCCATGGCGGTGATCCTCTCTCGGATGCTCCTTTAATGCCTTTTCATAGGCATCTAAAACACGGTCCAGACAGGCATCTCCGATGGCATGGACGGCTGCCTGCATTCCGTGCGCATTTGCATAGCCGATCATTTCGTCAAAAACCTCCTGGGAAAATACAGGGATCCCGCAGGTGGACGGATCATCCGCATAAGGGCGGCTCAGATACGCAGTTCTGGCTCCCAATGCTCCGTCTCCCAGCATCTTAAGAGGCCCGACCTTAAAAAGCTCTGTACCGCTGCCCGTGACATTTCCCGCCTCTACAAAAGCTTTAAGCTCTGAAAGCTCTGTGAAGTTACACTGTTCATAGACACGAACCGTAAGCTCTCCCTCTGCCTCCAGCTCCCTGTAGGCCTCATTCACAGTCTGCCACGGCACATCCCGGTACATGCAGTAGTCATCCGTCTGGCTGCTGGTAACACCGTAGGAATTTAAAGCCCTGCAGGCCAGACGGATCCTGTTTTTGATCCCTTCCTTATCCGGAACGGGAATTGCATGGTACACCAGATCCATGGCATTGTCAAAGAAACGGCCGTCCGGCCCCTCCTCATCCATACCGATACATCCGCCCTCCGGCTGGGGCGTATCCTTTGTGATGCCAAGCAGCTGTAATGCCTTTGTATTTACGACCAGACAGTGACCGCAGGCCCGGACCGCACAGACGGGCACGTCCTCTGATACCTGATCCAGATCATGACGGTCCGGCATCCGGTCTGCATCTGTAAAATAATCCTGATTCCATCCCCGGCCCATCAGCCATTCACCCTCTGCGCAGGGATTCTCCCTGTAAAACTCCTTTAGGCACTGAAGCATATCCGCCAGGCTCTCTGTACGGGCAGCCAGCCGGGCAGAACACAGGCTGTTTCCGTATCCTAAAAGATGCATATGGCTGTCATTAAAACCGCTGCATACAAAACGGCCCTTAAGATCGGTACACACATCTCCCTCCCCGGCCAGTTTTAGAACGGATTTGCTGGAACCGGCAAAGATAAATTTACCATTTTCTACCGCAAAGGCCTCAGCCAGCGGAAGACTGCCTGTATAAACCTTTCCATTAAAATAAATATGTTTCATGGCACATTCTCCTTTCGTCAGTGCTTTTCTTCATAGAACAGGCAGGCATCCGGCTCTGCTGTTCCCTCTCCAAGATACCGTGCCTTATAATCCTTTAACAGACGGAAATAGTCCTTTGACAGCAGCAGGATCACAGCCACATTCACAAAGGTGGGAATGGCAGAAGTAATGTCTACCACGGTCCAGATAAAGCCCTGATTATTTGTCTTTACCAGATAAATCGTCCAGATAAGGCCCGGAAGCGCACGGACTGCGTAAAACAGCTTCAGCATCACTTTTTTCATGGGGCCTTCCTTTTTGCAAAGGTGCTCCAGGATTGACAGATAGTAGGTAAACCAGCCGCCGGAGGTGGTGACAGTAAAAATAACCATGATCAAAGCTAAAAGCAGGCTTCCTGCAGTACCAAAACTCTGGGAAAAGGCGCTTAATGCCAGAGTGCCGCCGTCTGTGCCGTTGGTCCAGTTTCCGCTTAAAAGCACAGAAACAGATGTGATGGAGCAGACTACAAAGGTATCAAAAAATACTTCAAAGGAACCCCAAAGTCCCTGTGCAACAGGATGGGGTGTTCTGGCAGAGGAATGGATCATGGGAGAAGTACCCCAGCCGGCCTCATTGGAGTATACGGAACGTGCCATACCTACCCGGATCATCTCACTGACTGCACAGCCGGCAAAGCCGCCGATGGCTGCCGTACCAGTGAACGCATTTGTTACAATGGCAGCAAACACAGAGGGCACTCTGGAAAGATTTGCCAGAATCATGCCAATTCCCATTAAAATGTAGAAAACGCTCATTAAGGGGACCAGCTTGCTGAACAAAGACGCAATCTTTTTGGTGCCTCCGTCCGTTACAATATAGGTCAGAACGCAAAGAGCCGCTCCCACCAGAATAACGCCCTCAATCTGAAAGCCTCCGATATTCACCGTATCCATTTTAAAGGCTCCTGCTACCACCTGGGAAGCAGTCAGCGTAGAGGAGGTTACAAAGAATGTAGAGAAAATACCTGCGCCGAAAATAACTGCCGGTATCAGCCACAGCTTTCCCCAGCGGCGCTCCTCTCCCAGTCCCCGCTCCATATAATAGGTAGGGCCGCCGTAATATTCACCCTTTTCATTGGTATGGCGGTAATAGCAGCCCAGCGTTACCTCTACCTGCTTCAAGATCATTCCAAGACAGGCAGACAGCCACATCCACAGCACAGCGCCAGGGCCTCCTGCCGCAACTGCCGTAGCCACACCGGCAATATTTCCAAAGCCTACCGTACCGCCGATTGCTGTGGAAATTGCTTCAAAGGAACTTAACATTCCCTTTGCATTATCCTCCTGCTTCTGGCTTTTTTTGTTTAAAATCGTGCCACCGGTATTCTTTAAAATCCAGCCAAAGCGCCTGAACTGAAAGAATCCGGAACGGACTGTGAAATAAATACCGGTAGAAATCATCAGTACGATTAACGGAAGCCCCCACAGGACGCCGTCTAACCAGTTGAGAAATTCGATCATTTTTATGATCCCCCTTTTCTTTTGTTTATGTACAGCAATCTATTCCACCTGGGCTCTGCCCGCAAAAAAGGAGCAGCGGTTTTTGCATCCCACTGCTCCATAAATCATCCATCCATGAAACAATAGCGCCTCCACCGTTTGGTGAGAGTGTGCAGCCTGTTCGACTGCACCCCAACATACTGCCTGCGAAAGCAGTACATTTCGGCGGCTCCTCCTTTCCCTGCTCTTCCCTGGCTTCGCTGCCTCCAAACAGGTACTGATAGTATCCGCACCTCTATTGCCGTACTCTTTTTGTAGTATCATAGCTGGTTTCACGCTGGCTGTCAACTGTTTTTGCAAGTTTATTTCTTCGGCCAAATTTCACTTGATACAATCTTTTTTTCGTCCTATACTAAAAAATCATATGTTTTATCCGGAGGTACACATTATGTCACTCACACCACCCATCACCATTCGCCCCGTTTCCACCGCTGACAGCCAGGCTCTCCTTGATATTTACCGTCCCTATGTGGAGCATACTGCCATTACCTTTGAATATGAGGTTCCCACTGTGGAGGAATTTACCCGCCGGATCCGCCACACCTTAAAGCGCTACCCCTATCTGGCAGCAGAAAAAGACGGACAGCTTTTAGGCTATGCTTATGCAGGCCCTTTTCATGAACGGGCAGCCTATGACTGGTGCGCTGAGGTTTCCATTTATATACGGACTGATGCCCGCGGCACAGGGATTGGAAAAAAACTCTATGAAGCTCTGGAGCACGCACTTACTGCCCAGAATATCCTCAATCTTTACGCCTGCATCGCATGGCCGGATAAGGAAGATGAATATCTTACCAGAAACAGCGCTGATTTCCACCGCCATCTGGGCTATGAACTGGCAGGAATGTTTAAAAACTGCGGCTATAAATTCGACCGCTGGTACAGTATGATCTGGATGGAAAAACAGCTTGGCCCCCATTCCGGCCATGCAGAACCCATTATCCCTTTCCAGGAACTGCTTCACCGGATGCCTGTTTAAAGCATCTTCTATTATGCATGATTTTGCACTTTGTCTTTTGAATATTGTATTCATGTTCTTTTTTTACAAAATACTGTCCGTTTTTACCGATTTGTGCTACAATTCTAACAGAACATTCCTGAAATGTTTTTCGTTGGGAATGCTGCCCGGTAAGCAGAGTGGCTTATGTGTTCTGTGGACCGAGGCGTCACTACTATACAAGGGGAGAATTTGAAATGGCAAAAGAAATGATCGCAATGCTGCTTGCCGGCGGCCAGGGTTCACGGCTTTATGCCCTGACTCAAAAGCTGGCAAAACCTGCAGTTCCTTTTGGCGGAAAATACCGTATTATCGACTTTCCGCTGTCAAACTGCGTAAATTCAGGAATTGACACAGTAGGTATCCTGACCCAGTACCAGCCTCTGGTACTGAATGAATATATCGGAAATGGACAGCCCTGGGATCTGGACCGCCTTCACGGCGGAGTTCATGTGCTTCCGCCCTATCAGAAAGCCTCCGGCTCGGACTGGTACAAGGGTACAGCCAATGCAATTTATCAGAATATATCCTTTATTGAACGCTATGATCCCCAGTATGTGATCATCCTTTCTGGCGATCAGATCTGTAAGCAGGATTACAGCGATTTTCTCCGCTTCCATAAGGAAAAGAATGCGGAATTCAGCGTGGCTGTCATGGAAGTCCCCTGGGAGGATGCTTCCCGCTTTGGCCTGATGGTAGCGGATGAAAACGACCGCATCACCGAATTCCAGGAAAAACCCAAAAATCCTAAATCCAATCTGGCATCTATGGGTATCTATATCTTTAACTGGGATATTTTAAGAAAATATCTCATTGAAGATGAGGAAGATCCGGATTCTGAAAATGATTTCGGCAACAATATCATCCCTAATCTCTTAAAGGACGGACGCAGGATGTACGCCTACCACTTTGACGGCTACTGGAAGGATGTAGGAACGATTCCTTCTCTCTGGGAGGCCAATATGGAGGTTCTGGATCCGGAGCACAGCGGCATCAACCTGTTTGACGAAAACTGGAAGATTTATAGCCGTAACAGCGGTATGACCGGACACAAGATTTCAGACGGAGGCGTTGTAGAAAACTCCATGATCACCGACGGCTGCCGTATTGCAGGCACCGTACGCCACTCCGTACTCTTCATATCTGCGTTATGTCAAGAGAACTCTTGATCGATCTCATCAATACAGCCTTTATCCGCGGCTATGTATATTTTGAACGCGACATTTTAGCGCCGCAGATTGACAAACTGGATATCCGATCCTTCCGTTTTGACGGCTATACCGCCCGGATCTGTGATATGAATAGCTACTTTGACGAAAACATGAAGCTGCTGGATGATGAAAATCTGGATGCTCTGTTTTCCCCCAGTCCCGTATATACAAAGATCCGTGATGACAACCCCACCCGCTACATCAACGGCTCCCGTGCAAATAATATCATGGCAGCGGACGGTTGTGTAATCGAGGGAGAAGCAGAAAACTCTATCCTGTTCCGCGGTGTAAAAATCGCAAAGGGCGCAAGGGTAAAAAACTGCGTTCTTATGCAGGATACTGTGATCGAAGAAGGCGCTGATCTTGAATATGTGATCACCGATAAGAACGTGACGGTTACAGCCGATAAGGAATTAAAGGGTTCAGACACCTTCCCGGTATATATCGCAAAATCCAGAACTGTATAACATCATATGCTTAAAAATCACCCCTCAGACCGGTCTTTCCATTCCGCCCTGAGGGGTGATCCTCTTCCCTATCCTGTATAAAGCCTCTTACCAGCTCTTTTTAAGCTTTAAATTCCAGTCCACCTCATAAGGATTCCACTGACTTGCTTTCAGATTTTCATAAATTTCTCTTCTCTCTTTTGAGCTGTCGCCGGAACGCTCTTCATAGCCCTTCAGATAATCCTCTACAAATTCCTCCCAGGAAGAAAAGCTCTTCTGTATTTCCTTTGCCACCTCTAACGCCCGATCCAAAGCTTCTGTCTCTGTATAATAATCCGCCAGATAATAAAAACCCAGATTGGACATGGCCCTGCTGTAATCATAGGCAGAATTTTCTGCTGATGCCGACGATAAAAGCTCCTGTAAAACACGGTCTGCCGAAGAACGGTCTGTGATCCCCCAGCTGGTCTTTAACATCTGACGATTCTGATCTTTTGCCGCCCTATCCATCTCCTCGCCGTTCTCTTCCTTTCCCGCAAGCTTTAAGCCACCGCCAAAGGCACGGATATTGCCAGCATTGTGCCGGGTAAGAATCGCACAGGCAGCATTAAACCACTGAACTGTCTGATTGTTCATATAGGGATTTGCTGTTTTGTTTAAATACTGCTGCCGGCTGCTGATAGCTGTAAAAGAAGAGCCTGATACACTGCTTTTACTCCCTTCCCCTGATCTGCGGGAAGGACTTGAGTCCATAGCGCCTCTTTCATTGAATGTATAAAGCTTTCCGTTGATTTCCCTTTGACAGTTCTTTAAAATATGGCCGTTTTCATCCAGGTAAAACCACTGATTGCCTGATCTACGGAAGTCATTGACCACCCGAGTGCCATCCTCTTCATAATACGCATAGGTATCTCCCTCTTTCTGCCAGCCTGCAAAGGCTATAAGGGGAGTCATAAGCATCGCCGCGCAGGCAAGAGCTGCTGCTTTTATAAACCATTTTCGTCCTGTATTCATCCGAATCATCCTCTCACCTATCTCTGCTGTGCACCTTCTGTCTGAGCACATTTACAGTATAGCACAGGCGTTTCGGATTGCCAACTTACACATTTCTGACGAAATTATAATAAATGTCAGGAAATTTTAAAAAACACGCCGTCCCTGTACATAAGTTTCTTCTACCCCATCATTCTCATCCAACACCACAAAGTCTGCGAAAAGTCCCTGGCGGATAAATCCCCTCTGGCCATCCATGCCCAGAAGCTTTGCCGGATTTTCTGTGAGAAGCGGAATAAGCTCCTCTGCCGGCCGCCCTGTAAAGGCAATCAGATTTTTCAGTGCTTTTCCCGAAGTCAAGGTACTTCCTGCCCGTGTACCATTTTCTTTCAGTTTTGCATCCCCGTCAATGACCACAACCTCATTAACGCCCAGGCGATACTCTCCATCCGGCAGACCCGCAGCCATGATCGAATCAGTCACAGCTACTACCCGCTCAAGCCCCTTTGTCTTTAAGATCAAGCGCACCGTTCCCGGATGCAGATGGCGGCCGTCGCAGATCACCTCGCAGTAAACACGGTCATCCTCCAGCACCGCTCCCCAGATGGCAGGAAAATGCTGGTGGAGCAGCTTCATTGCATTTCCTGTATGGGTCGACGCCATTGCTCCATTTGCAACGGCCGCTCTGGCCGTATCATAATCTGCCCCAGAATGGCCGATGGCTACCTGGATGCCAAGAGCCTTTAATTTGGGGATATCCTCTACCATGCCGTCTACCTCAGGCGAAACCGTAATGTAACGTATTTCCCCCTGGGCAGCCTTCTGGTATTCCTCGATCAAAGGAATATTTTTACTCTGCAGCAGATGCTCCGGCATAGCGCCCTTATACTCTGGGCTTAAAAATGGACCCTCCAGATGGATCCCCATCATGGCGGCGCCTTTGTGTTCCATGCCCTTCCACTGTTTATATGCTTCAATACAGGCCAGTGTCTGCTCCTTCGTATCTGTGAGCACAGAACCCAGCCAGCCAGTTGTACCCTGAGATGCCATAAAGCGGCTGATCTTCTCATATCCATCAGGGTCTGCGCTGTTTACATCCACCCCAGCAGCACCATGGGTATGGATATCTAAAAATCCCGGCACCAGACGGCGTCCCTTTAAATCAATGCGCTCTGCCTCAGGAGCATAAATCCATTCTCCGATCTCGGTGATCACACCATTTTCAGAAAGAACACAGAGCGTTTCAAACCGATGATCCCTGTATACACGTCCATTGTAAAATAACTGTCTGCTCATAATGATACCTCTCCCGTTCTTATATTTTTATTTCTGTCTTCATAGTAACACAGACCGGGGATACTTTGTGAAACTTTTACCCAAACGTTTGTGTCATGCTTTTAAGATTGTGCATTTTTTATCATTCGTATCAGAATCAGATACATGCCATTATGCACTGGCAACAGATTTTCTTTTATGATAAGATAGAAAAAAAGTAGAAAGGAAATCAATATGGCATTACATGTTATGGATGAAGCCAGCCGCTGCCTTGGCTGCAAAGTTCCCCAGTGTCAAAAGGGCTGCCCCATCAGCACTCCGATTCCCCAGGTGATCCGCCTCTTAAAGGAAGGGAAATTAGATGAGGCCGGGCAGATGCTCTTTGAAAATAATCCGCTGACCACTGTGTGCAGTCTGGTCTGCAACCATGAAAATCAGTGCGAGGGCCACTGCGTTTTGGGACGCAAGGGTGCTCCGGTCCATTTTTCAACCATTGAAAGCTATATTTCCACCACCTATGCCAACAAAATGACAAAGGGGCCGGCTCCATCAAACGGCATCCGTGCAGCGATCGTCGGCTCCGGCCCTGCCGGCCTGACCATCGCAGTGATTTTGGCACGGTACGGCTATGATGTGACTATCTTTGAGGGTAAGGACCAGATCGGAGGCGTACTGCGCTACGGCATTCCTGAATTCCGCCTTCCAAAGTCTGTTCTGGACGATTTCAAATACCGCCATCTGGATCTGAAAGGCATCAAATTCCGGCCAAACACCCATATCGGAGGGGCAATCGGTATTGACGACCTCTTCCGCGACGGCTATAAAGCTATTTTCGTAGGAACCGGTGTATGGAAGCCCAATGCCCTTCATATCAAAGGCGAAACGCTGGGACATGTGCACTTTGGAATCAATTATCTGAATAATCCTGACAGTTACTGCCTGGGCGAACGGGTTATTGTGATCGGAGCGGGGAATGCCGCTATGGATGTGGCAAGAACCGCCATCCGAAAAGGCGTACGCTATCTGACCTGCTTTTCCATCACAAAAAAGGTGGCAGCCAGCCACCATGAATTCAGCTATGCCCAGCTGGAGGGAGTTCAGTTTGAATACAACAAGGCTCCTGTGGAAATCACAGATGAAGGAGTAATCTTTAAGGATATGGCCGAGGATGAAGAAGGCCGTCTCACCGAAATTCCCGGAAGCGAAACCCTTTACCCCGCTGACAGCGTGATTATTTCCATCAGTCAGGGTCCACAGAACCGGATTGTCAACACCACTGAGGGACTGGCTGCTGATGCCAAAGGTCTTTTGGTGGCAGATGAAACCGGTCATACCACCCGTCCCGGCATCTTTGCCTCCGGAGATGTGGTAAACGGTGCGCGGACAGTGGTGGAAGCCGTAGCCCACAGTAAAATTGTGGCCGAATCCATGCATCAGTATATGCAGAGCCTGAAACAGACAGAAGAGGCACCTGATTAAGGAAGAATCCGTTCCGGTTTAAATTTCAGATAATCAGAGGACACCAGACGGTAATTCACCCCGTCTACATTTCCCAGAAAACTGTCCTGAAAGCGGTCTTTCCCATGGCAATGAGCGTAAATCACCTGATCTGCCCCATATTCCAGCGCCATCCGGGTAAAACCGCTTTCCTCTTCTCCAATACTGGTAGGCGGATAGTGAAGAAACTGAATAAAAGAGGTATAGCCTGCTGCCACAGCCAGCTCATAGGACAGCCGCAGGCGCTCCAGCTCCCGCTTTACCAGCTTTTCAAAATGCTCCGGGCTGTCCTTTCCCTCATAGCAATATCCTTTGGTTCCTACCAATGCCGTATTTCCATAAGAATAAAAATTGTTCTGGAGAAAGAAAAGACGGCCATTATATTTTTCATTCAGCCTTTTTGTCCTTCCTGCATCCCAGAACATATCGTGATTCCCCCGCAGAAGAATCTTGCGTCCGGGAAGGGACGCAATAAATTCCAGATCAGCCTCTGCTTCCTTTAAATTTCTCCCCCAGGAGTGATCCCCTGCGAGAACCACTGTATCCCCAGAAGAAATCATCTTATTCCAGTTCTTTTCGATCTTTTTTACATGATCCTTCCATTCTTTTCCAAATATATCCATAGGCTTGTTGGCCGTAAAGGACAAATGGAGATCACCTATGGCGTACAGGCTCATCCTTCACACTCCTCTGCATCCATAAGAGGGATTCCACGCTCTTTCAGCTCACGGGCAAAAATTCCCATCCCATCAATCTTTCTCCCTGTAAAGGTGCCGTCATAAATCTGGCGTACTCCGCAGGTAGGACTGCGCGACTGAAGAATGGCAAGGTCAATATCCATATCCTTTATCTGTTCCAGAGCCATTTCCACGCCCTTTCGGTACAGGGCATCTCTGTCCTTTCCTTCCCTGTCTACCACCCGGCCTCCGGACAGCTCTACAGGCGTACGAGGCGCACCCAGTCCGGTTAAAAGCTCCGGACAGATGGAAATAACCTCCTTATCCTCTACAAAACGAAGAACCGCCTCATTTCTGTTATTCTTTCCATTATACTTACAGTTTTCGCCCAGAAGACAGGCGCTGACTAAAACCTTCATATACTCTCCTAATTCCGGGAACATTTTTCCGCATCAATGGCAAGCACCACCATCAGGGCGCAGAGGGCGTCCCACGAATCTTCCACGTCGATTACATATGTATCTGTCATGCGGAATAGTTCCTTTGAAACCGCCGCTGCCAGCCTTCCGTTCCGGTCTAAGATCTTATAATCCCATTCCAGAAAATCCCCTTCCACATGCCAGCCATTGCAGTCAATATTGTAGCGCGGCTTAAAAAAGGTCAATTCCTTACTGATGCAGCCTGCATATTCCTGTCCCAGATACAGCTCAAATCTGGGCAGCATGGTAAAAATACGTTCCTTCACCATACCGGCCTCACGTCCCTGACCATCGTATATTTTCAGGCAGTGTCCCCAGGAAAGCTGTCCTTTTACAGTATAGGCAGTGGTTCCGTCTTCGTAATAGATATCATAGCTGTCAAACCATGAAAACAGTCTCTGCTTAAATATAAGTTTCATGCCGCTTCCTCCTTTATCATACAGAATACAAACTGGCTTCCGAAATGCTCCCACTGCTCCAGCTCTTCTATATAACGGCCCTTCCGGTCCGTTTCTGCTGCCACATACCAGACTCCTGCCGGAAGCTTATCAAGCTCTGCATCCCGTCTCCGTCATACGTTTGTCCATATACGGGAAGCTCCGAAAGCTCAGCAAGCTGCTCTCCCTGTCTTATACACACAGTCTGTTTCTCCCGTCTGGTATCCGGGCCGGAGAAAAGTTCTGCCTCCTTTTCATCCGGCAGCCCCAAAGAGGGAATCCGGCAAAAAAATATCCATGCTGCCAGAAATACCAGAAGAACAGCTGTACCGTTTCCGACAGTTTTATTTATGGATTTCTTCATAGGCATCCATAACTCCATGCTTAACTGCGGTCCGTATCACACGGTATGCAATATAAAAAAACAGCGCGATCATACCGGCCCAGATGGTCAGTGCCATAAGGATTCCAAACAGTCCTCCAATCATATTCATATGCATTTCCTCCTGCAATACATCATATTTGTTTGGTACATCTCCATTATAGCATGCTTTTATATTTTACTCCCTTACTTTTTTATTACAAAAAGGCAGCGGATAACATTCCTTCCGCTGCCATAAAGCACTCTTTATTTTTTTCTACAATACACAAACGCAGCAAATATCACAGTAACTGGAACACTGAGAACAATGCCAAAACTGCCGGAAAGCCCCTGCATGACTGCAATTCCTATGTTATTTGAGTTGATGATCTGAAGAAATGGCAGATCATAGGCATAATCCATAAGAAGCATCGATACACTGCTTCCTGCAAATGCCAGAATCAGGGTATTGGAATCTGTTCCCATCATATCCCGTCCTACCCGCATTCCCGACTTCATCAGCTCCATTCTGGTAATTGACGGATTCTGGTCGCAGAGTTCTTTCATCGCGCTGGAAATAGACATTGCCACATCCATAACGGCTCCAAGAGAACTGATCAGAAGGCCGGAAAAAAGCAGCCCTCCTATTTTAATCCCATTTGTTTCGTATAAAGTAAGCAGGCTTTCTATGTCTGATACATTCCATCCGGTAATTCCGGAAAGCTGTGAAAAAACAGTAGCTGTGAAGCCTGCAATAATTACTCCCGATAACGTCCCAACAGTAGCGCACAGTGTCTTTTCTCCCGCTCCGCCGATCAGATACATCGTAACCAGCGTGGTCACTGCGCAGATAAAAACAGCCGTCCAAAACGGTGAATTTCCCAGATAAACAGCCGGAAGATAAACATACACAATTGCACCAAACGTAAAAACCAGCCCTAAGGCTCCGCGCAGCCCCTTTTTACCGCCTACAATACATAAAATCGCCAGATACAGGACTGCAAAACCAATCATTACGGCTGTCCTGTCCCTGGAATATATGCTTGTGATCACAGAATCGCCTGCTATGCTTTGAATGACCACCACACGCATCCCTACTGTACACGCCGCTCCAAATAAATATCCGGCGCTGCTGGTTGTGATAAGCTCCTGTCCTTTTTTTTCGCCGCTTGTCATCCGCACAACCACCGTCTGCTGTCCCACTCTCATGCCGTCTTCCTGAATGTTGTCCTCCAGGATACGTACGACCACTCCCGTTTCAAAGCTCTGCCCTGTCCGATTGACCAGTCTGGTTTTTGAAATATGGTTCAGATTTACGACGGCCAGAGCGCTAAGAAGCACAACGGCCGCCAGGATCAGTAATTTTTTTACAGCTAAGTTTTCTATATCTTTCATTTTCCTGTTATCTGCTGCCTGTCTTGTGAATGGTAAAGGTATTGTCTATTGTCTCTACCTTTCCATTATCCGTAATCTGATAACTGGTAATCTTGAAATCATCATAAGTAAGATTGATCACAGAATAGCTGGGGAGCCAGTTCTGGCTTCTTACCTCAATATAATCCTGCTGGGTATTTGTAAGCTCATAATATTTGGATCCGGATGCAGAGTTAGCCGTCATATACAGCGTTCCCTTAGGATTTGTTACAACGGACTGACCGGAACCTTCGATCGTATAACAATGGTTATCCTGGGCAAAGGCTTCCTTTAAGGCTGCCGACGGCTCATCCTCCGGATACAGCGCAATAGACTCATCTGTATTTACATTATAGGCGTGATCCCAGTCATAGTCACTGCCTGTTTCATCCAGACGGAATTCATACGCGCCATGCGTTTTTCCATCCCCATAAAGCAGCTTAGAACGGCTGTATGTATGGTCATGTCCCTGCAAAACCACATCTACATCATATTTGTCAAATACAGGCGTCAGCTGAGTACGGAGGATCATACCGTCTGTATCGGAATGATCCAGACCGGATCCGTAAATATCCTGATGTATCGTAACAATACGCCACTTTGTATCAGGGAAATTCTCTACCGCCTGTTTAATGGCCTGCTCATGTTCTGCCACATTGTAATTATTCGTATTTAAAACAATAAACAAACCCGGGCCATATGTATAGTAATAATCCCCGCCGGCCTCAGTCATGCCTAAATTGGTAGGATTGGGATTATTAAAATGATAGCTGTAGTCTTTATTTAAAGAGTCATGGTTTCCGATGGTAGTGGCTACCGGAAGGCTCTTTAACGCGCTTGCGGATAGGTATGCAGCATACTCTTCTTCCTTAGGCTTTCCGGTTTTATTCACCTGATCACCAGCAGAAATCACAAAATTAAGATCAGGGTTTTCTGCCAGGGCAATATCCAGCGTACGATCCCAGCCAAATCCATCATTACGGGCCGCAGTGTTCGCTGCGCCTGGATCCGCTGACAGCTTACCCTCTCCCTGGGGCTGTCCCTTTGAAGCGCCCACCTGCGGATCGCCGACGTAAAGAATATTTACATTGCTGAAGCTGCCCGTTTTATAAACCTCTGCCGGAGTCCTGACGCCGTTTTTTTCAACAGAATAGTAATATGTACTGTTCTCTTTCAGTCCGTCTACAGTCACATAATTGTAAGAATAAACTTTTCCACCTGTAAGGTTTGTATCCACACCAGATGCCTGACCTTCCCAGGCCTTTAAGTCATCTGCGTCCATTCCAAAATATACCACCGGAGTTGCATTTTCGCCCTCGCTATACCATGCAAAATTCAGCTGAGACGCTGCCGCTCCCGGAGTAAGGGATACCTGAGTATAGTCATTTGCCAGCTGCTCCCACTGTCTGGTCCACGCCTGCCATTCTGCACTCCCTCCGGTTACGGATGAGTCATTGTAATGGACAGTCGCAGCCCACACCTGATGACCGCCTACAGCCAACGCTCCGACCAGAATTCCGGCCATAACTCTCTTCTTTTTCATAACATTTCCCTTCTTCTTTTAGTTTTCAGGCCTGCTATTCCCTGATAAATATAAGTATAGAAAGGAAATGTAAAATTTACTATCAGGTTTATGTATGAAATACATCAATTTTTGTTACTCTTTTCCTGTTTCCGGCAAAAACAGCTCTCCGGCTGCTTTTGCATGACTGACAAACAGATGCCGTATCAGTTCAATCTCTCCCAGTCCTTTTAAAACACAGCTGACTTCATATCCGGCCCTTTCAAATTCCCTTTTCCAGGATCCTTCTTCGTCTCCTGCCATATCATTGTTTGCATGGTCTCCTGCCACGATCATAAGCGGCTGAAGTACAACCTTCTTATAGGATCCTTTTTTCACTTCCCTGAGTACATCTTCAATAGACGGCTCCGCTTCTACAGTCCCTATATAATAATTCGTAAACCCCTTTTGCAGGAGAATACTCTGAAGCTTTTTATATACCTGATTAGCTTCTGCCTCTGTACCGTGTCCCATAAAGCAAACAGCTGTCTCACCATCATCATATTCCTTTGTATCTTCGGTAATAGCGCGGATCACTGTTTCAAAATCTTCCTCTGATGTCAAAAGCGGCTCTCCCACAGCCATGTATTCAAATAATGCCCTGTACTCCGATGCTTCTTCAGCCAGATCCTGGTATTCAAATCCCTTCATCATATGTGTAGGCTGAATGATCAGTGTTTTTACACCATTCTCTACCGCATGCTTTAAAGCATCTCTTACATTATCAATAACCAGATTTTCTTTTTGTTTTACCCGGTTAATAATAATCTGACTTGTAAAAGCCCGATGCAGGATATATTCCGGCATAGCGCTCTCCATATCTCTTTCTATGGCTTCAATGGTTCTTTCTCTTGTGTTTTTGTAGCTGGTTCCAAAACTGACTGCCAGCAGTTCCCGTTCTCCTGTTTTATTCTGATTTGTACCCTTGATTTCCGATACTGTTTTCAGATTCATTCGTTCATTCTCCTGTTGTGTTTTTAATGAGTATTTACAGTTTAATGGAAATCATTTTTTCTGTCAATTTTTTTACAGCCGATGCAGCTCCTGCATCTCTCCAAAGGCACTTCTTCCCATACAGTCTGAAAGTTCTCTTCTGATCGACTCAAAATCCTCATAAACCAATTTTTTATCCTGAACCAGGCAGGTACCTGCCACATATACATCTCTCACATTGGATGCATTGGCACTGTAAACCAGGGCAGAATAGGGATCGTAAACAGGAAACATATTGGGAGAATCTGTTTCCACCAGTACCAGGTCTGCTTCTTTGCCAGGTTCAATAGAACCTGTTTTTTCTTCCAGTCCCAGAACCCTGGCTCCCTGACGGGTCGCCATGGAAACAATATCTTTTGCAGGCATGGCACTTCTGTCATGGCTGTTGTTTTTCTGAAATCCGGCGCACAAACGCATCTGCGTAAAGAGATCCAGAGTATTGCCGCTGGCCGGTCCATCTGTTCCAAGGCCTACCGAAACACCTTCCTTTAACAGCTTAAGCACCGGTGCTACTCCCTTCGCCGCCTTGGCATTGGAGCCGATACAGTGACACACTCCGCTTCCTCTCTGCCTTAAAATTTCTATGTCACGATCCGTCAGATGGATGCAGTGAGCTGCAGCCGTTTGATTTGAAAGGACCCCCAGCTGATCCAGGTATCCAACCGGCGTACAGCCCCGTGTTTGTGCCAGCCAGGTCATCTCGTAATCCATTTCTGCTGCATGAAGAGTAAATGGTACCTGATTGGCAGTATCAAGTTCCCAGGCTTTTTTCAGAATCTGCGGACTGCAAGTATTAGTAGCATGAGGTGCAGCACATCCACTGATACGTGGATGCATTCTGTATGTTTCTATCAGTTCTTTTGCCATACTCAGAGACTGATCTGCATCAGAAGCGTCACATCCGCCTTCATCCATTAATGTCTGTCCGGCAATTCCCCTGATTCCTGTCTGATCCATAACCTGAGCTACAGCAGCCTCAAAATAATACATATCCATTACGGAAGTAACTCCGGACAGCAGCAGCTCGCAAATTGCATAGCGGCTGGAAAGTGCTGCCATTCTCCGGCTCATAGCCTTCTGCTCCATTGGAAGCAGAAACACACGAAGCCGGTCTTTACAGTCATCGCCCAGTCCCCGAAATGGAATCATTCCCAGATGGCAGTGTGTATTAACCATACCAGGCATAAGAATTCCTCTTTTTCCGTCTTTTATCTGCCAGCCAGCAGCTCTTAATTCTTCTGTTGTCTCCTTCAGATCACAGGAAGGCCCTGTCTCCAGAATCTTCGTACCTTCTATTTTCACATAGCCGTCAGGAAACACCTCCATATCAGAATTCATTGTAATGATAATAGAGTTAGTGATTATGGTTTTCATCTTTATACCTCGATAAGCTCTACTTGTTTCTGGGTTTTTACATCCAGCAATCCTCTGTCTGTAAGCTTTAATGCCGGGGAAACAGGAAGCGCCAGAGTAGACATGGACATGATTTCATTATTATTTTTATATCCCAGAGAAGCCATGCTCTTTCTTATCTGTCCCAGTTCACAGGAAAGTTTTTCAAGAGAACCTTCATTTATAATTCCTGCCACATTCAGCTGTACCTGCCCCAGACAACAGCCGTCTGAAAAAATACAGTATCCTCCCTCAAGCTCTAAAATACGTTTCTGAGCCAAAACCATATCCTCAGGAGAAGTTCCTAAAACCAGCAGATTATGACTGTCATGACACCAGGTTGTAGCTGCAGCTCCCTTCTTTGCAAATGCTCCTTCCACAAGTCCGTAACCTATATTTCCATTTTTCCCGTGGCGCTCATAGAGAACTGCCAGACTCAGCCCTGCTTCCTGCCAGCAGACAATTCCATCCTTTACCGGAAGCTGACGCTTTATGTGTCGGGTTGCTGTTCCGAATGTATTAATCTGCATCACATTGGCTGTAACATGCCCGAATTTCACCGGTGCTTTCAGGATGAAATCCTCCAGTACAGCCGGCCTGCAGTGGACGGAATGATAAAAATGCTCTGGAAAGTTCGTTTCTTCTTCCATACCGCAGCGGGAATCTCCCTCAATCCAGGCAAGGCGTCCTTCTTTCACCACTGCTTCCGGTTCCATGGTATCCAGATCTTTAAGGAACACAAAATCAGCCAGTTTTCCCGGACCAATCATTCCTCTGTCATCCAGATGCATTCTTCTGGCCGGTGTATAAGTGGCACAGTAAATTGCCTTTTCCACCGGCATTCCTGCCAGAACAGCTGTCCGCACAATCTGATTCAGATGCCCCTTCAAAAGCTGATCCGGCATAACATCATCCGTTACAAGTGCAGTATTTTCGTACAGATTATAATGGTTCAGCGTTTCTACCACCTCGGGCGTCAGGGATTTTCTCTGCAGTTCCAGAAACATTCCAAGATCTGTCTTTTCCAGAACAGACTCGGGAGTCTGCTGAGTATGATCCGCATCAATTCCTTCATAAATAAACCGGTTTAAGTCAGCACCGGAAATTCTGGGGCAATGTCCCTCCAAACGGATATCCCTTCCTCTTTTCTTCCGACACAGACGAATCATCTGCCGAATCGGCGTATCTCTGTCATCTTCAGAAGCCAGCTGCTTAAAATTCATCACTTCTCCCAGACAAAGGATATTTCTGTCCTCCAAAAGAGCTGCTGCATCCTCAGGTGTAATAGTGGCTCCAGATGTTTCCAAAGCTGTATCTGTAGCCGGAACGCTGGAAGGAATAGCCCAGAAAATATCCATTTCTGTTTTCTGAGATTGAAATTCCGCAATCCCTTTCATGCCGAACACATTGGCAATCTCATGTGCATCTGCCACTATCGTTGTAGTCCCATGAGACAGAGCCAGCGGTCCGAAACGGGACGGACAGGTCATGGAGCTTTCTATATGCATATGAATATCAATCAGCCCCGGGATCATATAACGCCCCTGCGCATCATAGACGGGAACGCCTTCGGGATAAACACCCGAATTAACAGGAAGGACGGCATAAAAACGGCCGTCCTTTACAGCTGCATCCCGGAGTTCAAAACACTGACGGAAAGTCTGGTAGATATTGACATTTCTTATAATATAATCCGGGGACATAGTTCCTGCTCCTTTAGTTATTGATAATTCTGTTCCACTGATCGATCCACTGATTTAAAAGAGGATTAACAAAGCCATAGTCCAGAACTTTTGCTTTTTCTGCTGCCGGACCGTATGTCATATTTTGGGACTCCTCCTCTGTAAACGTAACTGTTTTATTCGTTGGAGCCTCATTTAAGGCTTTTCCTGTCTTAGACTGAAGCTCTGCACTTAAACGGTAATTTAAATACTCATAAGCCAGTTCTTTATTCTGGCAATTCTTCGTAATACTGATGGTGTTAAAATTCGCATAGGTTCCTTCCGGAGTTACGTATACAAGATCAGGATTTGCTGCCTTAATCGTCGGAACACCAAAGTCTCCCACTACAGCAGCTGCTACTTCACCGGACGTAAACATGTTGATCAGGTCTGAGGATTTGGCATATGTTTTTACCAGATTTGGCTTTAATTCCTCCAGTGCCTTAAAAGCAGCCTCTCCGTTATCGGTTTTAATATCAACTCCTGCATGATCACTGGCCATATATACCATAGCCGGTCCGAAGGTTGTAGTAATCTCGGGAATAGATACCATACCTGCCAGTTCCGGCTTCCACAGATCATCAAAGCCTGTAATCTCAAACCCTACTGCTTCCGGATTATACATAATCCCAATACTGTTAATAGTATAAGGAACACCCTGACCATTGTCAGCCAGCGTCTTTGCTGCCGCGATCAGATCAGAGGCATGTTCAATTTTACTTAAATCAATGGTCTCAAACAAACCTTCCTCTGCACCCTTGGCAGCCATAGCCTGAGACAGTTCAATTACATCAATCGTAGTTTCACTGTCTGCCTTCAGCTTAGTATATCTGTCATTGGTTCCTCCGGTTTCTGTCACAATCTGGCAGTTAAACTGCTCTTCAAAAGGAGCATAAACCTCCTCTGCTGAAATATCCTCACTCAAACCATACGTAGACAGAACCAGTTTCTGCTTTCCACCTGCCTGTGCACCTTCTCCTTCTGCTCCACCGGAACAGGCTGTTACTGCCATAGCTGCCATGCAGACTGCTGCTAATACTCTCTTTTTCATCTTTTTTCTCCTTTTATAATAATTTCAATTTTCTGCTTTTTACCGCCGTACCAGGATCAGCTTATCCTCAGGAAGATACAGACGAATCTGATCCCCCTCAGCATAGATACATTCCGTATTCATGTTAACCTTCAGAACACCAGCAGCTGTTTCCACTTCATACTGATAGCTCTTTCCAAGAAAGGTGCGAACGCCGATTCTTCCGGTAATAACATTTTCCTGCTGATCCGGTGCTGCAATACGGATATCATCCGGTCTGATCGTTCCTGTAAATTCTCCTTCCGGACATTCCATAAAAGAACAGAAACGGCTCTGACCGCCTGCAAGATAACTTCCATCCCCACATCTTTCCAGATTCAGGAAATTTTCAAATCCAATAAACCGGGCTACAAACTCTGTGGCAGGCTGTCTGTAAATCTGTTCCGGTGTGTCATACTGTTCGATGATCCCTCCATTCATAACAGCCACTTTATCAGAAATAGAGAAACATTCTTCCTGATCGTGAGTAACAAACAAAGTAGTAATTCCCAGTTTTTTCTGAAGGCGCTTAATTTCGACTCTCATACTGATGCGAAGTTTTGCATCAAGATTACTCAGTGGCTCATCTAAAAGAAGAAGCTTAGGTTCGATTACCAGTGCTCTTGCAAGAGCAACTCTCTGTCTTTGTCCACCGGACATTTCTCTCGGAAAACGGCCAGACAGCTCTGTCAGGCCGCAAACCTCCAGAATCTCTTTTACCTTTCTGTCAATCTGTGCCTTATCCATCTTGCGCGTACGCAGTCCAAAAGCCACATTATCATATACCGTCAGATGCGGAAAAAGGGCATAGCTTTGAAATACTATTCCAAAATTTCGCTTGTGTACCGGAACCTTTGTCATATCTTCTCCGTCCAGTGTAAAGGTTCCTTCACCTGGTTCAATAAAGCCGGCCACTACCCGAAGAGTCGTAGTCTTTCCGCATCCGCTGGGACCAAGGAGTGATACCAGCTCGCCTTTTTCCACAGACAGATCCAGGCCCTTTAAGATCTGTTTTTTCTTATCATAGCTGACGCCGATTTTCTCTAATGTCATAAATGCCATTTTCTTATCCTCCTATTTTGCCAGTGAAGCAATTCCCAGGGTTCTGTCCACGATTACCATAATAAGTACAGTAGCTGCCATTAAAAGCACAGAAACAGCGGACACCGTAGGGTCATAATTGTATTCAATATAATTCATCAGTGTTGCCGGGAAGGTGCTGACACCGGGACCCGTTAAAAACATGGATACAGGAATATTATTAAATGAGTTGATAAAAGCCAGCATAAAAGCAGATGAAATACCGGAGGTTACATTGGGGAGAACCACTTTAAAAAATGCTGCTCCCTTAGGACATCCCAGACTCCAGGCAGCTTCTTCAATAGAAAAATCAAACTGCTCCATAGCAGAACCAACTACACGGATTACATAAGGCAGAGTTACAAGAAAATGGCCTGCCAGAAGACTTGCCATAACCGGAAGGCGGAAAGTCAGGATCAGGAACTGATACAGGATAAAACCTACTACAATCCCAGGAACAATGGTTGGAGACAAAAATACGGATCGCAGAAGCTGTTTTCCGCGGATTCCTGACCGTGCCAGTGCGTATGCTGCAGGAATTCCCACCAAAAGAGCAATAAAGGTTGCAAGGAATGCCACTTCCAGACTGGTCAGAAAGGAACGCCGGAAAGACTTCAAAGCAAAAACATTTCCAAACCATTTCAGGGAAAAAGAATCAATTGGAAATGTAATCGCACTTCCTCCTCCAAAAGCCGTAACGGTAATAATCACCAGAGGGATCATCAAAAACAAAAATACCAGGACAGCGTAAACTGTCAGCCAACGGTTCTTTTTCATTATTTTCCTCCTCTTTTATCCAATCTTGCTGCCAGAGCATTAAAGCCCCTGATTACTATAAGAGTAATTACGATCATAATCAGCGCTACTGCAGAAGCCCCGTTCCAATCCCCTACAGACATGGCTCTCTGATAAATCAGAGTTGCCAGAACCATATTGCTGTTTCCTCCAAGCAGCTGAGGTGTTGTATATGCAGTGAGGGTTCCTGTGAAAACAAGGATACCTCCTACTATAATTCCCGGAAGACTCATAGGGAAAATCACTTTCATAAAAGCCTCAAATCGTCCTGCTCCCAGACTCTGAGCCGCCTCCATCATATCATCATCTATATTCTCCATTACACCTGTAACCGTAACGATCATAAGAGGAAGAAACAGATACACAGAACCGATAATAATAGCAAAATCTGTATAAAGAAGCTTCATGGGCTTATCAGCTACATTGAGAGCCAGCAGAATGCGGTTGATTATACCGTTGCTTCCTAAAATATTGATCCAGGCAAAACTTCGGATCACAGAATTTGTCATCATTGGAAAAATGGATGCTGCCAGAAGAAGACCTCTCCATTTTTTATCACACCGGCTTATAAAATATGCGGTGGGAATCCCTCCTGCCATGCAGATCCCTGTGGTAATAACTGCAATTTTCAGGGTGCGAAACAGAATTTTTCTGTAGTACTCATCCTGAAAAAACTCCACATACGCACTGAGAGGATATTGTCCTGCTGTAAATGTAGGGGTCAGCACACTTATAAGGGGCAGACCCAGACACAACAGCAAAATGATCAGCCCGGGAGCCAGCATCATCCATGTACTGCTTTTCTTCATGTTCTTCCTCCATTCTGAATATATTCATTAATTATACTAATTTTTAATTCTGAATTTATTATAAAAAGTAATATACATTCCGTCCAATACATAATTTCTATATTTTTTATGCAGTAAAGCTATGATATACTGATTAAAAAGGAGGTTAATCCATGGATTTAAAAGAAGCACGCTACATTCTGGCTATTGCACACTATAAAAGCATCGGAAAAGCAGCAAAAGCCCTGTTTATCTCCCAGCCTTCTCTCAGCAAATACCTCAAGAATCTGGAACAGCAGCTTGGCTCCCCCCTCTTTTCCCGTCTGGAACAGGGATACATCCCTACTTATATGGGAGAACGCTATCTATACTATGCCGAACAGATCGCAGCCTTTGGCCAGGAATGGGATCAGGAATATGAAGATATTACCCGAAGAGCCCATGGACGGCTCAATATTGCCATTCCCATCATGCTCGGAAGCACTTTACTGCAGCCTACTCTGATGGAATTCCACCGGCGCTATCCTCATGTGACAATTAACATTATGGAGGAAGTCAGCTTTGTCGCTGAACAGACGCTGAAAAATACCTCTATTGACCTTACAATTTATAATGTACATACTTTTCCAAAATTATTAGATTATCAGGTTATCCGCACAGAGGAAATCGTACTGATACTGCCGGAAGGCCATCCTCTTGAAAAAGAGGCCGAAAAAAAAGAGGGCTTTTCTCATCCATGGCTGGATTTAAAAAAGCTCTCTCAGGAAAATTTTATTCTTTTATATCCGGATCAGAACACCGGCGGCATCGCCAGGGATCTCTTCGCCCGGCATGAAATTAATCCTCCGGTACTTCTGCATACACGCAACAGCCAGATGTCCATCAAACTTGCTATGGACGGAATGGGAGCTGCCTTTGCACCGGAAAGTTATTTCAACTATATGGCATCTCTTCGTTCAGATCGGCCAGGCTGCTATTGTGTAGGAGAAAAGCCTGTCCTTACCACAACCATTGCAGCCTGCCGGCCCGGAAGGTATATGCCAAAACATGTTAAAGATTATATAGATCTGTTAAAAATATATGGAAACAGCTCTTCCTAAGCTTCTTTTCCATAAACCTCAATCTGGGTTAAAGCCGGGAATGGAGATGGATCGTCTGCCTTGATCAGATCAGACAGGCGTACCCAGGTAATCCCCTTCTTTGTAATGGCAAAGGTATGAGCCTTCTCGCTCTTTTCCATATTTACCACCTCTCTGGTGCCGTCTGAAAAGGTAAGAACTGCGCTGACCCACCAGTTATCATGCGGAAAATCAGCTCTGGTCCACAAACGCACCTGATCGATGTCCACCGGACGGCCAAACTCCAGCAAAAGTTCCGCATCATCTCTGCGGTTGATGCCCCAGGACTCATATGGCCATTTTCCGTGACTCAGAGTAGCGGTTACGCCATCAATTGCATTACGGGCTGCAAAAACAGACTCCCCTCTTGTTTCCACATTTGCAGAAGCATGAGGATAGCAGCCTCTGTCCCCGTGCTGATCAAGCACATTTTTAGCCAGATTACGATAAATACCGGTTTCCCATGAAGCAGCCTTACGGCAGGTCAGATAATGACGCACACCAGTAAAACTCTTGGGATTGTAGGAGAATTTCTTTTCATCAAACGGTACCTCAAACGTAAGATCCTTCTTTGTCATATATACCAGAGCTTCATCCATGGTATCATCTACACGTACCATATAATACCCTTCTGTTTCAGGAAAATGAAACTGAATGATATCTCCCGGCTCATATACATCCTTAAATGCCAGTATGCTTTCCTCCGGATCCTGTGCAAATGCCTTGGTATGACCCTTCCAGTCTGAAACACGGATAGAAATCTGATCCTCTTTTGTCTCCTTTGCCTCTGCCGGGATCCAGGAGCAGATAAGAGTCATATTTCCCTTAAATTCACAGACATTATGACCTGCCGGGACAATAAAGTGCGTTCCCTTCTTTACCGGAATTCCATCTACCGTTCCTTCTCCTTCCAGAACGCTCACATTGGCAAAACGATCTGAAAACTTATGCTGCCAGCAGCCATGAACCTCGAATTTCTCTACGGTATAAAATGGGCAGGTTTCCAGATGCTCCTGATCCGCCGCCTCTGTATGGTACGATTTTCTCTGATCCTTTGCAGGTACAAAGGGGGTCTTGATCACGTCCAGGCTTTCCTTTACATGGAGCATTCTGGGCGCTCCGTTCCACTTTCTGTCATAATCGTACACACGATACGTTACATCACTGGACTGCTGCGTCTCCAGAATCACAGTACCGCCTTTGATAGCATGAACACAGCCCGGATCGATCTGGAAGAAATCTCCCTTATGAACCGGGATCTGACGGATCAGCTGAGAATAATTTCCCTGCTCCACCATCTGCTTCAGCTCTTCCTTATCTTTTGCATGATGCCCTATAACAATAGAAGTATCCGGCTCACAATCCAGAATGTACCAGCATTCTGTCTTTCCCAGAGAACCATTTTCATTGGCTGCGGCATATGCATCATCCGGATGAACCTGGATGCTTAAATCATCCTTTGCATCAATAATCTTTATAAGAAGAGGGAAGCGATCTCCCAGACACCCATCCTCATTGCCAAATAATTCCGGATGCTCTGCCCATAAGACAGACAAACGCTGTCCCTTATATTCTCCCTCTGCCACTTCACAGTCTCCATTTTCATGAGCACTGATAGCCCAGCACTCACCGGTATGGTCGCTTGGGATTTCATAGCCAAACTGATCCTTCAGCCGGTTTCCGCCCCATACGGCCTCTTTGAAAATCGGTTTCAAAAATAACAGTTCGTACATTTTACACACACCTTTCTATCTTTACTGTATCTGATCCTGTTTCAAAACAGAGACAGCACTCATGTTCATCTTAGCCGTACCTGGCTTATCCGTCAAGCGTTTTCCTTTTAAAAGGTGAGCTAAACTGTAAAACACATACAAAAAGAAGCAGTCCGTGCATTGACATATCTGCTTCTTCATGCTATATTTCATAAATATTTTTTTGAGGTGATACATATGGAACTTCTTCAATTGCGATATTTTCTCACAGCAGCCGAATACCAGCATATAACAAAGGCTGCTGAACATCTTCAGATTGCCCAGCCCGCTCTTTCTCAGGCAATCCACCGTCTGGAAGCGGAACTTGGCGTTCCTCTGTTTGAACGCAAAAGCCGCTCTATTGAATTAAATGACGCCGGGCGCTTCCTGCAAAAACGGCTGATTCCTATTATAAGCAGCCTGGACCAGCTGGCAGCAGAGCTGCAGATGGGAAGAGAACAGGCTATTCATACCATACGGCTTCGTCTTTTATCTGCGTCTGCTTTAATCACCAACAGGATTATTGCCTTTCGCAGTCTCCGTCCGGATGTGAATTTCCAGCTGTATCAGACTTCTGATCAGTCTGATGACTATGATCTCTGTGTTTCCGCCCGACGGGCAGATATTCCTTCGCCCACAGGCGAACAGCCCATTGTAATGCTGGAAGAAGACCTTTACCTTGCAGTTCCCACCCATTCTCCATATGGTCACCGCACTTCCATACGGCTGACAGATACAAAAGATGCCGGATATATCTGTCTGGCAGGATCAAGACCCATCCGCCAGATTACCAACAGTTATTTTATGGAGGCTGGCTTTACACCCAGAATTGTTTTTGAAAGTGACACAACTGAGTCTGTACGCAATCTGATTGCCGCCGGAATGGGAATCGGCTTCTGGCCCCAGTATTCATGGGGACCTCTCCCCTCCGAATGGAATTCCCAGAGCAGTTCCCCCGTCAGGCTTCTCCCTATAGAAGGACAGGTGTGCCGCCGTCAGATCACGCTTACCCGATCCCCTAAAAGTGTGGATAAATCTGTATTAAACGATTTCTGCAGCTTTCTGGTCCGCAATTCCCGCTGGATCTGAGCGTTGTGCAGACCGCTTATAAATCTTCCTACAGGCCGTTATAATAAGTTCCCTTTTTCTGGCTAACCTGCAGCCTGTTCAGGGCCCGCGCCAGGGCCGCCTGAGACATTTTGTATTCCGCAATGCTCTGTTTCTGGCGCAGCTGCTCCCTGGCTCTTTCCAAAGCCTGCTCAGCCCTGATCCGGTCAATATCCTCCGGCCGCTCTGCTGTGTCAGTAACAACAGTGACTCTGTTGTTCGCTACCTGAACAATCCCTGTTCCCACTACAGCCTCTTCTATCTCCTTGGATCCGGGAATGCGGAATTTCAATACGCCTTCCCGGATCGCCAGGATCATTGCCTCCATATGTGGAAGAATTCCAAATTCCCCATCATGGGCAGGAACGACCAGCATTTCACAGTTTCCATTATAAAACGTATGGTCACTTGCGATGACCTTAAGCCAGAATGTTGACATATTACCGCTCCTTTTCCTCCATGGACCTGGCTTTTTCGATCACTTCATCAATGGTTCCCACATTAAAGAAGGCTGCTTCCGGATAAGAATCCATTTCTCCGTCAATGATCATCTTAAAGCCCCGGACCGTTTCCTTAACAGGTACATATTTTCCCGGAACACCGGTAAAATTCTCAGCTACATGGAAGGGCTGAGACAAAAATCTCTGTATTTTTCTGGCGCGCCCTACCGTAAGCTTATCCTCCTCAGACAACTCCTCCATACCGAGGATAGCGATAATGTCCTGCAGCTCCTTGTATTTCTGAAGCATCTGCTGCACCTTATTTGCCACCTCATAATGCTCTTTACCTACTACATCCTCTTCCAGAATACGCGATGTGGATTCCAGAGGATCCACTGCCGGATAAATTCCCTGTTCTACAATTTTTCTGGAAAGGACTGTGGTTGCATCCAGGTGGGCAAAGGTTGTGGCGGGCGCCGGATCTGTCAAATCATCTGCAGGCACATAAACTGCCTGTACCGAGGTAACAGATCCGTTTTTTGTAGATGCGATCCGCTCCTGAAGTGCGCCTACATCGGTTGCCAGCGTCGGCTGATATCCTACAGCAGAGGGCATACGTCCCAAAAGAGCCGAGACCTCAGAGCCTGCCTGAACAAAACGGAAAATATTATCAATAAACAGCAGCACATCCTGATGCTGTACATCGCGGAAGTATTCTGCCATGGTAAGCCCTGTTTCCGCTACTCTCATACGGGCCCCCGGCGGCTCGTTCATCTGTCCAAACACCAGCGCTGTTTTTTTAAGCACTCCGGATTCTCCCATTTCTGTCCAAAGATCATTTCCCTCTCTGGAACGTTCACCGACTCCGGTAAAAATGGAGTATCCGCCATGTTCCATTGCTATGTTGGTGATCAGCTCCTGGATCAGCACTGTCTTTCCTACTCCGGCGCCGCCAAAAAGTCCGATTTTTCCTCCTTTTGCATACGGAGCAAGAAGGTCAATCACCTTGATTCCTGTTTCCAGCATTTCAACTACGGGACTCTGGTCTTCAAAGGATGGCGGATCTCTGTGAATAACCCACTTTTCCTCTTTTTCCAGACTTTCTCCGCCGTCAATTGTTTCACCCAGAACATTAAAGAGCCGTCCCAGTGTTTTCTCTCCTACCGGCACACAGATCCCTCTTCCGGTCGCCTCAACCTCCATATCCTTATACAGGCCCTCGCTGGAAGCCAGCATTACGCAGCGGACTACATCTCCGCCAATATGCTGAGCCACCTCCATTACACAGCGTTTTCCTTCGTTGTATGTCACAAGGGCATCCTGAATATGGGGAAGAGCGCCATTCTCAAATGCCACATCTACTACAGGTCCCATAACCTGCACGATCTTTCCTTTATTCATGGCTCCTCCTATCGTTTCTTTCTCTGTGATCTGGCTCCGCCTATTACCTCAGTGATTTCCTGAGTAATGGCAGCCTGACGCACACGATTATATTCAACAGCCAGCTCATTCAGCAGCTTTGCCCCATTATCACTTGCAGACTGCATAGCCATCATTCGTGAATTCTGTTCACTGCAGAAAGACTCCACCAGGGCGCCAAATACAAAGCCGGTTACATAATTGGGTACTACATGATCCAGTACTGCTTCAGGAGAAGGAACCATCTGGATCTCCTCCTGATGAGTATCCGCCGGAATCACAAGACTTCCAAAATCTTCTTTTTTCAGAGGCAGGAGCTGTTCTGTCCGTGCCTCCATTTTCATGGAATTTACCATTTCTGTATAAATAACCCAGACTTCATCCAGACGTTTATCCATAAAATCCTGAAGGACACGGGAAGCAATCATTCTTGCCCGGTGCATGGATGGATTCTGAACCGTATAATGGAACTGCTCTTCTATGGGAATATGCCGGGCAGAAAAATACTGTCTTCCCAGTTCTCCAACCACATACAGGTGATTATTCCCGCTTTCTTCCATCCACTCACCTGCCAATTTCAGAATATTGTGGTTATACGCACCTGCAAGCCCCTTATCTCCTGTGATCACAACCAACCCTCTGGAACGCTGACCGTTGGGAATCTCTTCTCTCATGTCAAAAAACGGATGCTCTGTAACCTCCATATGACGCAGAATACGTCGTATTACTCCCTGCAGAGTATAAAAATAAGGTTCTGTATCTGTCAGAAGCTTTCTGCTTTTTTTCAGCTTGGTTGATGAGATCAAATACATGGCATTTGTGATCTTGCGTGTATCCTTAATACTTTTTATACGGCTCTGGATCTCTCTTGCGTTTGCCATACTGCCTCCTTAAACTCGTTCGCCGCAGCCACGATCCTGTCTGCAAGCTCATCGCTTAAGACCTTCGTTTCCTCAATCTCATTTCCAAGTTCCGGATGTTTCCGGTCAAACCACTCCAGCATTCCCATCTGGAATTCCTTGATCTGTCTGACCTCTGCCGTGAGCATGACCTTATGTGTCACGGCACACAGCGTAATCACCTGTTCATGAAGAGATAAGGGACGGCCCAAAGGCTGCTTTAACAGCTCCATCAGACGTTTTCCGTAAGCCAGCTGCTCCTTTGTAGCCTCATCCAAATCTGAACTGAACTGAGTAAAAACCTCCATCTCGCGATACTGGGCCAGATCAATTCGTATACTTCCGCTGGCCTTTTTCATGGCCTTGGTCTGAGCAGCTCCTCCCACACGTGATACGGAAAGTCCCACATTCACTGCCGGACGCATACCTGCAAAAAACAGATCGCTTTCCAGGAAAATCTGTCCGTCTGTAATAGAAATAACATTAGTGGGAATATAAGCTGACACGTCTCCCGCCTGTGTTTCTATAACAGGGAGAGCTGTGATCGACCCTCCTCCAAGCTGGTCATTTAACCGGCAGGACCGTTCCAGAAGTCTGGAATGAAGATAGAATACATCTCCCGGATATGCTTCACGGCCCGGAGAGCGTTCCAAAAGCAGAGACAGCGCTCTGTACGCTACAGCATGCTTGGACAGATCGTCATAGACGATCAGCACATCTTTTCCCTGATGCATAAAATATTCCGCCATTGCAGTTCCTGCGTAAGGGGCAATATACTGCAGAGGAGCCGGATCGCTGGCTGTAGACGCCATCACCACCGTATAATCCAGTGCATCCTTATTTTTCAGAGTATTAACCAGCTTTGCAACTGTAGATGCCTTCTGTCCTATAGCAACATAGATACAGATTACATCCTTTCCTTTCTGATTGATAATAGTATCCAGTGCAATGGATGTTTTCCCAGTCTGACGGTCACCGATAATCAGCTCTCGCTGCCCCCGGCCAATAGGGAACATGGAATCAATAGCAAGAATACCCGTTTCCATTGGAACACTTACGGATTTTCTTTCCACTATTCCGGGAGCCTCCCGCTCTACCGGATAATAATCCTCTTCTTTTACAGGACCAAGACCGTCTATAGTATCACCGAGCGCATTGACGACACGACCTAAAAATCCGCTTCCCACAGGAACTCCAGCCCGTTTTCTTGTCCTTGTTACCTTTGTACCTTCCATAATTCCTGTATCTTTTCCAAAAAGGATACAGCCAATCTCATTTTTACGAATGTCCTGAACCATACCGCGAACACCGTTTTCAAATATCACAATCTCTCCATACATAGCGTGATCGATTCCATATACAATGGCAATTCCATCTCCCACCCAGATTACAGATCCGGTTTCACGAATTCTGCCTGCATGAGCATCGTAATCCTCAATCTCGCCCTTTACGATGGAGATAACTTCCTGAGAACTGATTGTACTCATAATGATAACTCCTATTCTCCTATATACCAAAAAGTTCTTCTAACCGGCTTTTCAGACTATAGTCATATTCCACATTTTCTGTTCGAAGAAGAAAACCTCCGATCAGTTCCGGGGCAGACGCCAGTATAAACTGAACCTCTTTTTTTCCATATTTTCCACACAAAAATCTGCGGATTTTCTGAAGTTCCTCCTCATCTGGCGGTGTAACGTAAAAAAGTTCTGCCTGAATAATTCCTTTTTCATCCCTCAGGCACTGTTCCCATACTGACAGTATGGAATCCATACTGCCAATACAGCCTGCTGCACATACCTTTTTCAGAAAGGAAGGTACTATTTCCGTAAACTCAGAGGCCCGCCACACTTTTTCAATTATTCTGTCCTTTTTAAATGACGGCAGCACCGGATCTGACAGGATCTGAACCAACAGTGGATTTTCCCGAATAACCTTTACCATCTCACATACCATTTTTTCAGGAAGATGCAATTCATAAAGAACCCTTCCGTACATCCGTGTCTGTTCAGTCATTCTTCTCACCTTCACCTGCCAGAAATACATCATACTGCCGTTTATTCCATTCCGGGCTGTTCTTCTCTGTCAAAAGCCTTGCGGCAGCTGTCATGGCAAGTCCTGTTACAGAGGTTCTCAATTCATTTAATACCTTTTCCCGTTCCAGTTCCATGGTCTTTTCAGAAGCCTGCAGTTTTTTCCTGGCATCCTGATCTGCCTGTTCCATCATACGTTCATATTCACTCTGCGCCTGCTGCCTGGCCTTTGCTACGATACAGTCGGCCTCTTTTTCAGCAGCTGCAAGAGATGCCTCATACCTCTCTTTGAGTTCTGCTGCCTGGATTTTTGATCTGTCTGCCTCGTCCAGATCCTTTTCCACCAGCTTCTTTCTTTCCTCCAGAATTTCCATGACAGGTTTCATCAGGAAGTGCCTCATGAAGAAAAACAGCACCAGAATATTAATGATCGTAAAAGCAATATTCCAAACGCTTATTCTTAACATATTCAAAATGCCTTTCTATTCCAACTTACTTTAAAAACAGGATAATCAGAAGGCCGATAACAAAACCATAAATTGCAGTAGCCTCTGCAAGGGCACATCCCAGCAGAAGAGCCTTTGTGATCTTACCGTCTGCCTCAGGCTGTCTTGCGATTGCATCAACTGCTTTAGAAGTTGCCATACCGATTCCAATTCCTGCTCCAATTCCTGTAATAACTGCTACTGCTGCTCCAATTGCGATAATTCCTGACATTTTTTCAATCTCCTTTTATTTGTTTTTGTTTATTCAATTGCCTCTTTTATATATAATGATGTAAGAAAAACAAACACGTATGCCTGTATCACTCCATCAAATATATCAAAATATCCGCTGAACGGAAGGGGAAGCACCAGAGGCACAAGATACTTTATTAAAGCCATGACCACAATTGCTCCCAATACATTTCCAAACAAACGCATGCACAGTGACAGCGGACGGATAAAAAGCTCCAGCACATTAATCGGCGCAACAATGGGTATTGGCTCCGCAAAACTTCTGATCCAGCCCTTTACGCCTTTACTGCGGATTCCTGCAGCCTCTACTAAAATAATACTCATAACCGCCAGTGATGCAGTTACATTCAGATCCTTTGTGGGAGATTTAAATCCCAAAAGGCCGATCATGTTTGCAATTGCAATATAAACCGCTACTGTGATCAGATAGGGAATATATTCTTTTCCCTCTTCTCCCAGCAGATCTGAAAAGAAGCTGTAAACAAATGAAAAGCCACTTTCCAGCGCTGCCTGACGTGTACTTATATTCCTGACCTTCAAATGTCTGGTCAGGATCAGGGAAGCCCCCATCAGAACTGCCATGATTATCCAGGTTACCACCACAGATTCAAAGACCTGAATTCCTCCAAATATGGGAATTGTAAATACAGTGTTACAATTCAATTCTTCCATCAATGATTCAACCAGCTGATCCAACTTATCTCACCATCCTTTCCTCCAAAACGGTTTCTTTTTCATTTCGACGCTATTATAGCCACCTGATATTCCCATTTCAAATATGGAAATTGTTATAAATTGATAACTTTCACATTATGAAAATAAAATATGCATAATTTTCCCATAATAGGCTTTGGGGATTTTGGAAAATTATTTGTGATTTTTTAATGGAAGGCTTATTTTTATTTCATTGTGATTTAAAAATATATGAATTGTTATCCTGTTTTTAAACCTATTTTTATAGACAAAAAACTGCGGAGCGAAATTTTCGCTACCGCAGTTCACGGGCTAAACGGATAAATTCCTCCATTTCCGGAGTTTTCCATTTGTTTTTATAATAAAAGATCTGACGATACATCTGAAGCTTAAAATCAGGCACATTAAGTACCATAAGATTTTTTTCTTCTATATTCTTCTCCACGGCAAAATACGGCAGATAGGTAATTCCTCTGTTTTCACACACCATACGTATAATAAATTCCGTACTGCTGATTTCCAAAAACGGAGTCAGTGTTACTCCTCTGGATTCCAGAAACTGATCCAGCTCCCTGCGGTAGTTTTCGTTTCTCTCTGTCAGAAGAAAAGGCTCTTTCAGAAGCTGCTCCAGATAAATCTCCTTCTGCCCGGCCAAATGAAACCGTGGAGAAGCCACAAACATCACCGGTTCCGGTACCTCCATCACCTTTTCCCATCGATCACTGTAGCGTGAACGATCCAACAGGTAAACCAGATCCAGCTGATTATGCTCCATCATGTCAATCAGTTCTCCCGGAGATGCAGTGGTAATACGAATAGGAACCCTGGGATGGTGCTCTCTGAAATACTGCAGAATCGGAGGAAACTTTGAAAAGCAGATGGATGTCAGGGTACCGATATGAAGAGGATCCTTAAGCTCTTCCCCTGTATTTTTCAACTCTCCTGCCATTTGTACCTGCTTTAGTATCTCATCTGCGCAAAGTAAAAAACGCTTTCCCTGGGAAGTCAGGCCTATCTTTTTACCCATACGGTCAAACAGCCTGACTCCCAGTTCTTCCTCCAGAAGACGAATCTGAACCGTAATTGCTGACTGGGAATATCCCAGTAACTGGGCTGCTCCGGAAAAGCTTCCTGTCTGAGTAATGGTTACAAAAGACTGTATCTGACGTATCTCCACCTCATTCTCTCCTTTTCAATCCTGTTATGAATTTTTTTCAATCAATCTATATAATCCATGAATTTGATTCTTCCTATTCTACATGATATACTTTATATATAGTAACGTCAAGGATAAAACTATACTCCAGATCTATGGCAATACCAGAAAACAGAAAGGAACTGCATTATGGCATTTATCAGTGTTTTTGATGTAATAGGCCCCAACATGATCGGGCCTTCCAGCTCCCATACCGCAGGTGCTGATTCCCTGGCCTTTTTGGCTCAGAAAATGATAAACGGACCTTTAAAAAAAGTGGATTTTACCCTCTACGGCTCTTTTGCCAAAACCTACCGTGGTCACGGAACTGACCGGGCTCTTCTGGGCGGTATTATGGGATTTACGACTGATGACAAACGTATCCCTGACTCTTTCTCCATTGCTGAAGAAAAAGGACTTGAATACCATTTTCATATCAACGAGACAGAAGAGGTAGATCATCCCAATACTGTAGATATTACCATGGTTAATGAAGACGGTCAGACACTTACAGTGCGGGGAGAATCTTTAGGCGGCGGAAAAATCCGCATCAGCCGTATCAATCAGGTAGACGTAGACTTTACCGGTGAATACAGCACTGCTATTGTAATCCATCAGGATACTCCCGGTGTTGTGGCCCACATTACACGCTGTCTGGCAGAAGAAAACATCAATATTGCCTTTATGAAACTCTTCCGTGAAGAAAAAGGACAGACTGCTTACTCTATCGTAGAATCTGATGATGAGCTTCCGGATTCTGTCAGCGAAAAAATCTGCCAGAATCCTTCTGTGCGAAATGTAATGCTGGTTCATCTGTAACTCATTTTCCGAATACGTTTCATATACAAAAGGAGAATCCAGATCATGAATACTGATTTTAAGAACGGAAAAGAATTGTTGGAATTTTGTGAAAAAGAAAAAATAAGCATTTCCAGAGCTATGCTTTTACGCGAAAGTGACCAGACAGAAAAAACAGAATCTTCCATATACACACGAATGGAAACTGCATGGAATATTATGAAAGAGGCAGCCCTCTCCCCTATTTCCTCCCCCGGAAAATCCATCGGCGGCCTCATCGGAGGAGAAGCAAAACAGCTGAATCAGCTTTTTAAAGCTGAAAAAAACATCTGCGGTACAGCAGTCAGCCGGGGAATTACCTATGCCATGGCTGTACTGGAGGTCAATGCCTCCATGGGTCTGATCGTAGCTGCCCCCACTGCAGGCTCCTCAGGTATTGTCCCCGGAGTAGTTCTTTCTTTAAAAGAGGAACATGATTTTTCTGACAGTCAGGCTGTTGATGCTTTGTTTAATGCCGGAGCAATCGGATATCTGGCCATGCGCAATGCCACTGTAGCAGGCGCAGTAGGCGGCTGTCAGGCCGAAGTAGGCGTTGCTTCTGCCATGGCTGCTTCTGCCGCCGTAGAACTTATGGGAGGCTCACCTCGCCAGTGTCTCTATGCTGCAAGCACAGTTCTTATGAATATGCTGGGACTGGTCTGCGATCCGGTAGGCGGTCTGGTTGAATATCCCTGCCAGATGAGAAATGCTTCCGGTGTAGCAAATGCCATGATCGCTGCAGAACTGGCTTTGGCTGGAATCCCCCAGCTGATTCCCTTTGATGAAATGCTGGAAGCTATGTATACCGTAGGCAAAAAACTTCCCGGCGAACTTCGGGAAACTGCCATGGGCGGCTGTGCCGTAACGCCTACGGGATGTCAGTACGGCTGCAACGGACACTGTTCTTAAAAATCAGATATCCCCGTCTCTTCTTCAATCCAGACAATTTGCTCCAGCGGGATCTTCCTTCCGTCCGTGAAGACAAGAAGCCCCTGGACCGGATCCAGCTTTTTTACCCTTCCGGCAGCCCTTTCATAGGAGCCTCCGTTCTTTCTCTCATCCGGCAAAAACCAGGTAAGAGAAACACGGGGGCAGACGGAAAGATGCTGCCGGATCTGTCTGAGCCTTTCGTCCAGCCGGCCCGCTTCTTCCTCATCCAGTTCTATTTTCCCCTCTGTAAGCCTCTCTGTTTCCCTTATTTCCCCTTCAAAGCCACTCAGGGCAGCAAAGGGCGAAAACTGAGCCGCCCGGTCGTGAAGAGACATGGGAGGATGGACAGAGGATACATGGTGAGGCAGATGAATGATATCATCATACGCATGGGACGGAACTTTAAAAGCCCATTCTTTTCCTGCCTCCATGCTCTCTCTTACCCTTCGCTCCCATTCTGCATCCGGGCCTGTATAAAGCCTGTTATTTTTCCCGATCATGCTTTATGACCTCCGATCTGACGGTTTCGTTCTCTGGCCGTAGCGCCTTCCTCCAGATTCATTCCCTTTAAAATAGCGTTTTTCCCAAACTTTTTCCGAATATCCACCATAGCCTGCTGCATTTTCTTTTCCCGTTCCAGCGCCTCATTTTCCTTCTTTCTCTGCTGCTCTAACGCCATATAATCGGTAAACAGATCCAGCTGTTCATAAACCTCTTCTTTTTTTATATTTTCCTCCGGCACGGCCCGTCCGGCTGTCACATAAAGCCTGCGAACCAGAAGCCCCGGATCCGCGATCCGGTCAAAAAGAGCTGCCGCCGCTTCCCTGAGCTTTCTGGCTGAGGAGGTGGGCTGATCCAGATTCCGGGTACCGTGTGCATGCTTTGGAACAGGACGGCCATACCGGTCGGAGGTGATCTCTCCCCCATAGGCGCCTCTGCGCAACGGATCGGTCAGATTTTCCCTGTCATAGCCCACAGTAAGCACGATCTGATCCGTAACCAGCCCTTTTTCTACCAAATCTAACGCAAGCTGATCAGCCATTTCCTTCACCACCAGTCTGGCCTGATCCCAGGAGGACGGACCGCGCAGCACCTGACCGGAACAAAGGCTGTTCGTCTGAGGCTTATAGGACTTGATATCCTGAATCGTGCAGGGTTCCCATCCCCAGGCGTGATCGATCAAAAGCTCTGCATTGATCCCAAACAGCCGGTACAACAGTTCCTCGCTGTGGGCCTCTCCCTGCTTTCCCAGGGAACATCTTGCCACATCTCCCATGGTATAGATTCCATTTTCTTCCAGTTTTCGGGCGTATCCCTTTCCAACTCTCCAAAAATCCGTCAAAGGCCGGTGATCCCATAAGAGCCTGCGGTAAGACATCTCATTTAGCTGGGCGATCCGCACCCCATCCTCATCCGGGGACACATGCTTTGCAACAATGTCCAAGGCAGCTTTACACAGGTAAAGATTCGGTGCAATCCCTCCTGATGCTGTTATCCCGGTCTGTGCCAGCACATCCCTGATTATTTTTCCAGCCAGCTGTGCGGGAGTCATACCATAAATTTCCAGATACTGGGTTACATCCATAAACACCTCGTCAATGGAATAGACATGAATATCCTCCGGCGCAATGTATTTCAGATAAATATTGTAAATCCTGGCGCTCCATTTCATATATTCCGCCATTCTGGGCGGAGCAATGATGTAAGAAAGAGCCAGAGACGGGTCTGCCTTTAATTCATCATCCTTCCAGGACTCCCCTGTAAGCTTCCTTCCCGGTGCGTTTAATCTGCGAAGGGCATTTACCTCCTTTGTCCTCTGAACCACCTCAAAAAGCCTTGCGCGGCCGAAAATGCCATGGGCCTTAAGGGAGGGGGACACTGCCAGACAGATGGTTTTTTCCGTACGGCTTATATCCGCAACTACCAGATTGGTCTTTAAAGGATCCAGCCCCCGCTCCACACACTCTACGGAGGCGTAAAAGGATTTTAAATCAATGGCTATATACATGCGGTCTTGCTGTGGACGGGACAATGGAAAACCTCCTTTCCTTATGGGCTGTCAACGAACATAATAAACAACAAAGCTGCAAAACGTATCCTTAAATCGTGTACATCATATGGCAGGATCATGCAGTTAACAACCGGATCCACGGGCTTTACACCGGCTAAAATACAGCCCGTGTGCCTATAAACATAGTTTACCAGAAATAAACCAAAAAGAAACATCTTTTTTGCAGGGCTGAACTGCTGCGAAACACCCCGTATTTCCACTTCAGTGATTGAAAAAACGGAATCCCTGTGATATACTTTATATCTGCATCAGACTTTTTTAACATACAATAAAAGAAATATAGAGAAAGGCAGAAACCCGCATAAATCAAGGGTTTCTGAACAGGTAAAGATAAAAATGAAATTAGGTATCGTCGGACTTCCGAATGTAGGAAAAAGTACACTTTTTAATTCTCTCACAAAAGCAGGCGCCGAGTCTGCCAATTATCCCTTCTGTACCATCGATCCCAATGTAGGCGTTGTACCGGTTCCCGATGAGAGGCTGGACAAGCTGACCGCCATGTATAACTCCGAAAAAACCACCCATGCAGTGATTGAATTTGTAGATATTGCAGGTCTGGTAAAGGGAGCTTCCAAAGGTGAAGGTCTGGGAAATCAGTTTCTTTCCAATATCCGGGAGGTAGACGCGATCGTCCATGTGGTGCGCTGCTTTGATGACCCTAATGTGATTCATGTAGACGGAAGCGTAGATCCGGTCCGCGACATTGAAACCATCAATCTGGAACTGATCTTCTCTGATATCGAAATCCTGGAGCGCCGGATCGCAAAGCAGTCCAAAGGCGCATTTAACAATAAGGAGCTGGCAAAGGAGGTCGCTCTTTTAAAGGCGATCAAAGCACATCTGGAGGATGGAAAGCTGGCCCGCAGCTTTGAACCCGAAGACGAGGATGACCGCGCATTTATCAACACGCTGGATTTGCTGACCTGGAAGCCTGTTATCTTTGCTGCCAATGTTTCCGAGGATGATCTGGCAGATGACGGCGCTTCCAACCGGTATGTATCTGAGGTACGCCAGTTTGCAGCAGAAAATGACTGTGAGGTATTTGTGATCTGTGCAGAAATCGAGCAGGAAATTGCAGAGCTTGAGGAAGATGAAAAGAAAATGTTCCTTGATGATCTGGGCTTAACAGAGTCCGGACTTGAGAAGCTCATCGCTGCCAGCTACCGTATTCTGGGACTTATGAGCTATCTGACTGCAGGTCCTCAGGAGTCCAGAGCATGGACCATTAAAGTAGGCACCAAGGCACCTCAGGCTGCCGGAAAAATCCACAGCGATTTTGAACGCGGCTTTATCCGGGCAGAGGTTGTAAACTATGACGATCTTATGGCCTGCGGAAGCATGAATGCCGCAAAAGAAAAGGGACTTGTGCGTTCTGAGGGCAAGGAATACGTCATGAAGGACGGAGATGTGGTTCTGTTCCGTTTTAATGTATAATTTAATCATTTTGCCAGAGGGAGATCGATCTTGTTTTATGATTCTCCTTCATTACCGCCTGATATACCATCTGGTAGCAGGCGGTTTTTTTCTTTCTATCCCCACCGAAACAGCTATAAGCTTCTTTTTTGCTCAGATCAATCATTATTTCGTCTGTTTTCCCATTTTTTTGTAAACTTTTTTCAGTTTGTCTTGATTTATTGGTAAAATAATGGTATATATGTCTTGTAAACTTTGGTAAATATATTGGTAAACTGAAGTAAACTCACAATACCGCGAACACCTTGTTCTGCTCGCATCAAACGTTCATGAATACCGTTCATAAAAAAGGAGGAAATGCAATGTACAAAAAAGCACTGATCGCTGCCCTGATTTCCTGCATGACAGTCAGCGCAGCCGGCTGCCAGATGAACAGCACAAAAACAGACACCATTCCGGATTCTACCGCGGACATAAACGCAGCTCCGACCGCAGAACCCGCAGAAGGAGAATCCTGGGCAGAGCCCGTGGTTCTTGTAAAAGGAGAATCCACCAGGCTGCCGCTCCCGGCCAATTTTAAGGGCGAAATCCGCTGGACTGTCACAAACGGCATGAAAACCGTAGGAGGCAGCCAGAAAAAGTATCCGCTAAGCGACGGAGAAACGGACGGGGAACGCACAGCCGGTTATGCCTCTGCAGAACATCTTTTAAAAATCGAACCAGACGGAACCATTACTGCTCTTGAAAAAGGCAATCATCTGTTTGCAGTAGCGGAGGACAAAAACGGCAATCGCCGGATCTTTCCTATGGAAGTTCGGATTTTTTCAGAGGATCAGCTTCCCGAAACATCCAAAGAGGATTTTCAGACACTCCGTACCCGCTATGTAGAGCGTCTGACCGGAGGAAATATAGATATATCCTCTCCCGCTGCCGCTGCTATGATCCAGGCCACAGACCAGGCCTGTGACAATGCATGGAACAGCTACCTTTATAAAGGCAGCGGCTGCGCAGGCGTTCCCTGGGCGGAGGATCTTGCAGGAGGCGATGAAGAAAACTACAAAAATGACGCCGCAAAATTCCGCAAAAGTTATCAGAAGGCAGAGGCTATGGCCAAAGCCTACGCATCCCCTTCCAGTTCCTACTATAAAAATGAAGCCCTCTTAACGGATATTGTCAATATTTTGGACTGGCTGACCGATAACTGCTACTATCCCCGCTCCGAAACCGACAACTGGTGGAACTGGGAAATCGGAATGCCAAAGAACGTCCTTCCGGCTGTCCTCTATATTTATGATGATATTCCCAAAGAGCAAAGCCGCAAATTTGTAAAAGGCGTGGAATTCTTCATGCCCGATCCATTTCATCTGGCTGTTTTAGGTACTGCCAGTACCCTTCCTTCCGGCTATGCGCCTGCCGCCAGCGCAAACCTGATGGATTGCGCCTACACATCCGTCGGCCTTGGCCTGGTGTGTGAAGACAGCGAATATCTGGCTCTTGCAAAGCAGGCAGCTGCCACTACCCTGGAACGCTTTCAGAAACCGGAACTGAAAGACGGAAACTATGTCTATGCAAATGGATTTTATGAAGACGGCTCCTACATTGACCACGGTACCGTACCCTACACGGCTTCCTACGGCATTGATTTTCTGAAAGGCTCCGTGCGCTTAAGCTCTCTGCTGGCAGACAGCCCCTGGGCTCTTTCTCCGGAAAACGCCAAAATGCTGGAATCCTACGTAGTCAAGGGCTATCTTCCTTCTATCTATCAGGGCGCTGCGCTGGATATGCTCCGTGGCAGAGCCATTTCCAGACCCGATCTGACTGACCGGGCTGCCGGACAGCAGATCATTGAAATGATCGTCCAAACCATTGATATCGTTTCTCCGGAAACTGCCGCACAGATCCGCGGCGCTGTAAAAACATGGGTAAGCCAGTCCGGTGAAGAGCAGTTCCTGGCCGGAGTAAAGGATATCTCCGTATTTTCAAGCCTGAAAGAAATCATGGCAGACGATACCATCGATACCTCCTCAGCCGAAGCAGCGATGCACCAGGTATATCCTTACATGGACCGCACCATACACCGGACCACTGATTATCTGTTCGGCATCAGTATGTATTCCAGCCGCATCAGCAACTGCGAGATCATGAACGACGAGAACCTGAAAGGCTGGTTCACCGGGTTCGGAATGACCTATCTCTATAATGATGATAAGCAGCAGTATACGGATCACTTCTGGGATACCGTGGATCCCCTGAGACTGCCGGGAACAACCATCGTGGCAGAAGAAGTCGACAACGGCGAGCCTGATTCCAGCGGATTCCATCAGGGCGGCGATTTTCTCTCTCCTGAAAACTGGGTGGGCGGCACCTCGATCGGAACGACCGGAGTCAGCGGAATGAAGGTAAACGGCACTGCAGTATCCAATGGGGATCAAAGCAATGCCTCTTCTACTGTCTATGCAGACAGCTTCCGTGCAGAAAAGTCCTACTTCATGTTTGATGATGAGATTGTCTGTCTGGGTGCGGGAATCCAAAACAGCGGTTCAGACGCTCCGGTAATCACCACTGTGGAAAACCGGAAATTAAACAGCGGCGGTTCCAATCAGATAAGCTCCGATGCAGGAGAATGGATCATGCCTGAGGAGCAGATCATTTCTCCCCAGTGGCTTCATTTAAAAGGAAATACCGAAACCGGCTCTGATATTGGCTACTACTTCCCTGAAAAACAGGACGTTCACATCATGGGCAGTACCAGAACCGGAAGCTATCACCAGATCAAAGGCGATCTAAAGACAGAGGAGGAAACTGCTGAGCGCTCCTATTTCACATGCTGGTTTGACCACGGCGCTGCACCGGAAAATGATACCTACAGCTATGTTCTCCTTCCGGATATGACCAGCGAAGAAACGAAAGCCTACAGCCAGTCTCCTGATGTGGAAATACTTGAAAACTCTGAGAAGCTGCAGGCCGTAAACAATCATTCCACCAACACTCTGGCTGTAAACTTCTGGGATGAAGCAGGCGGACAGACAGACCGGATCAGCTGCGACAGCCAGGCATCTGTGATGGTTCAGGAAAACAACGGAGCCTTTACCATCGCCCTGTCCGACCCCACCATGCTCAATACAGGAACGATCTGCCTGAAGCTTCAGGAGCTTCCCATATCCGGCAAACTGATCGAAGCAGATGACGGTATCACGATCCGTACTGAAAACGGCTCTGTTTATCTGGAATTTAATGTAAACGGAATGTGCGGAAAAACCATGCGGGCAGTGATCCAGTAAACGTACGGCAATCTGCTCTAAAAACTAAAAAAGGCGCCGCATTCTCTACAGCGGCGCCTTTTTACACTAATTTTTCTAAAAGCAGTTTCTATTCGTCCTTCTTGCCACCAGTAATCTTTCCCAAAACGATCACTGCCAGCATGATCACAAAAATAGCAACAAAAATTCCACCCATTCCCTTTGCCATGATTTCCAGGGCAATTGCCATGTTATTCATAAACCTTCCTCCTTACAGATACTGTGTCACAATACTGATCACCAGGCCGCCTGCAATCACAGAGGCCACCTGTCCGGATACATTGGTTCCGGCTGCCTGCATGAGAATGATATTTCCCGGCTCCTCTTCTGCCGCCAGTCTTTGAACGACACGGGAAGACATGGGGAACGCGGAAATGCCGCAGCCGCCGATCATTGGGTTTACAGGCTTTTTGCCTGCCATTTTAAGGAATACATTAACCAGCTTTGCAAAAAGCACTCCGCCTATGGTATCAAACACAAAAGCAACCAGGCCTAAGGCCATGATCATCAGTGTTGCAGGATTTACAAACTGCTCTGCCTTCATGCTGAAGGAAATCGTAATTCCCAGAAGAAGGGTAATGATATTTGCCAGCTCATTCTGCGCTGCCTGGCTTAAGCTGTTAAGCACGCCACATTCACGCAGCAGATTGCCGAACATCAGAAAGCCGACCAAAGCGACCGACTGAGGAGAAATAAAGCCTACAATAATCGTAACTGCAATCGGAAATGCGATCCGCAGTGTTTTATTGACACTCTTGGGATTGTACTCCATATGGATACAGCGTTCTTTGTGAGTAGTTACGAGCCTGATCGCAAAAGGCTGGATAATAGGAACCAGAGCCATATAGGAATAGGCTGCCACTGCAATCGGTCCCATATAGTTAGAACCAAGCACCTGAGATACAAGGATCGAGGTAGGGCCGTCCGCAGCTCCGATGATACCGATGGATGCAGCGTCTTTAAGATCAAAGCCCAGCAGACAGGCGATCAGGATTGCTGCAAAGATACCAAACTGTGCGGCCGCACCGAACAGAAACAGCACAGGCTGACTGAGCAGGGGCCCAAAATCAATCATAGCTCCGATACCGATAAACAGCAGGATCGGCATAGCCTCCGATGCTTCAATTCCGGTCTCAAAAAGCCACTGGATGATACCCGCTGCCGGAACCTTTCCCTGAACCATCTGGTCGATCACACCGGAATAGGGAAGATTCACCAAAATTGCACCAAATCCCAACGGCAGCAGCAGCGAAGGCTCATATTCCTTTTTGACCGCCAGCCATATGAGCACAATACCCACCACATACATGACCAGCTGCTGCCAGGTGACTGCCAGGATTCCCTCCAAAAGAAAACTCATCGTTTCTCCTCCTTTTGCGCGTGTATAGAAAACCCTCTTTTTTCTCCATACACATCTGCGGTATTTTTGTGCCGTTTCGCACATCGCTCTTATTATAACTGATTATTTTACATTTGTCTGCTAATTTTCTGCAATATTTCTTCCTCTTCAATCGCATCCGGCAGATCTCTTAAAGTAAGCTTTACCTTATCGATCACTCTGTCCTCCACAGATTCGATCTCAAAATACGCCTCCTCCGTCTGAGCGGTCAGCGGAAGCTCTCCCTCTTCAGGAATATGGCCTAACAGCTCCATCAGATAGCCGGAAAGCGTATCGCAGGTGCTGTCCATATGAAGATGGAGTTTTTCCTTCAGGTCAAAAAGAGAAATACTGCCTGCGATCCGATAAACCCGGTGAGGCTCTAACTCCTGTATTTCCGGCTCTTCCTCCTCATATTTTTCATGGATATCTCCCACAATCTCCTCGATCAGATCTTCCAGGGTCACCATACCGGAAACCCCACCATACTCATCCACCAGAATAGCCATCTTTTCCTTTCTGGCCTGCATCTGTTCAAACAGGGCGTCTGTGCGGAGATTTTCCGGCACAAAATACGGCGGCAGCAGGATGGAGCGGATATCCAGTGTTTCAAAGGAGCGTTCTCTCGCCTGAATCACTAAAAGCTTGGTGGACAGGATGCCGATGATATTATCCATATCTCCCTCATAAACCGGAATCTTGGAATGCATAGACTGTAAAATTTCATCCAGATAGGATTCCAACGGTTCTTCAATATCAATCGCCACCATTTCCTGTCTGGGCACCATGACCTCTCTGGCCTTCTTGTCATCAAAAGAAAAAATGGATGTGATCATTTCCTTTTCAATTTCATTAAATACCCCTGTCTCACTTCCTGTTTCCAGAAGGGATTTGATCTCTTCCTCTGATACGTCTGTCTCCAGAGTTTCACTGTGCATCCCCATAAGCTTTAAAATACCGCTGGTGGAAAAGGTGAGCAGATGGATAAAGGGATTCATGAGCCTGGAAATGAAATATACCGGGCCTACGCAGAACAGGCTAAAGCCCTCTGCCTTCTGAAGAGCAATCCTCTTTGGCACAAGCTCACCAAAAACCAGATTAAAATAGGCCAAAAGAATGGTAACAAGCACTCCTGCTGCCGTCTGGCTGTAGGGCACATTCCACTGGCTCATTTTTACTGCCAGTACCTGAGCAATACCGGTAGCCGCAGACGCACTGGAAAAGAAGCCTGCCAGAGTGATCGCGACCTGGATCGTAGAAAGAAAGACCGTAGAGTCCTCCATCAGACGTTCGATCAGAGCAGCGTTTTTATTGCCCTGCTCCGCCAGACGGTGGATTTTGTTTTTGTTGACAGAGACCACAGCCATCTCAGAGCCTGAAAAGAATGCATTGACAAGAGTCAGCACCAGAAGGATCAGAAGCTGTGTGATGATACTGGCCGATTGCGGATCGGATTCCATAATAAAAAATTCCTCCTTTTTGATGGTATAAGGTACATTATACTGAAAAAGGAGGAATTTGTCAGCTAAAAGTTTTATTTACGAAGCGTTAAAACTGTGTTAAAGTAACATCAATGATACATACTTGGAGGTAAAAATGATCACTCATATTTTTCTTGATGTAGATAATACCATTCTGGATTTTAATAAAGCCGAGGCTATAGCATTGGAAAAGACCCTTTCCGCCCTGTCTGTCCCACATTCTCCAGAGGTGATCCGCCGCTACAGCCAGCTCAATCTGGCCCAGTGGAAGCTTTTGGAGCAGGGAAAGCTTACAAGGGAACAGGTAAAGGTGCGCCGCTACCGGCTTCTCTTTGACGAGCTTAAAACGGATGCGTCCCCTGAGGAAGCCGCCCGTATTTATGAAGGCCTTTTAGGACAGGGCCATTACTTTATGGACGGGGCTGTGGAAATGCTTCAGGCGCTTTATGGCTCCTTTCATCTCTATCTGGCAACAAACGGCACAGCATCTGTGCAGAAAAGCAGACTCAAAAGTGCAGAGATCGAACCGTTTTTTGAACAGATCTTCATCTCCGAGGAACTGGGCTGCAACAAGCCGGAAACCTCATTTTTTGAACGCTGCTTTGCAACAATCCCTGATTTTAAAAAAGAGGAGGCTGTCATGGTCGGTGACAGCCTAACCTCTGATATCTTAGGCGGAATCCGTGCAGGGATCCGCACCATATGGTTTAATAAGGACTTAAAAGAATCTTCCGGAGAAATCCGCCCCGATCATACGATCAAAGCTCTTAGCGAGCTACCGGACCTTCTTCGCTCCATGTAAAGAGTAAACGGTCATTCCCCCGTGGAAGGGGCAAACTGGCTATTATAGATTTCTGCATAAAAGCCGTTTTTACGCAGCAGCTCTTTGTGACGGCCCTTTTCCACAATACGGCCATCACGCATGACCAGGATCACATCCGCTTCCCGGATGGTAGAAAGACGGTGGGCCACAATAAAACTGGTTCTTCCCTCCATCATCCGTGAAAATGCCTTCTGTACCCGGATTTCTGTGCGGGTATCAATGGATGAGGTGGCCTCATCCAGGATCAGCATAGACGGTAGGCAGAGCATCACTCTGGCAATGCATAAAAGCTGTTTCTGTCCCTGAGACAGATTCCCTCCATCTTCATTTATGACCGTATCATATCCCTGAGGCATACGCATGATAAAGCTGTGGGCGTGTGCCTCTTTTGCTGCACGGATGATCTCTTCCTCTGAAGCTTCCGGCCTTCCGTAAGCGATATTTTCCCGGATGGTTCCGGCCTTCAGCCAGGTTTCCTGAAGAACCATGCCATAGCTGGCTCTTAAACTCTGTCTCGTTATATCCCGGATATCTCTTCCTTCTACCCGTACGCTTCCTGATTTTACGTCATAAAAACGCATAAGAAGATTGATCACGGTAGTCTTTCCGCAGCCCGTCGGCCCAACGATCGCCACTCTCTGCCCCGGTTTGACGCTCAGGTTCAGATCCTCGATCAAAGGACGCTCCGGCTGATAGGAAAAGCTCACATGCTCCAGAGCTACATTTCCATCCACATCCTTTAAAACAACAGCCTCCGGTCCATCCTCCGGGATGGCTGGTTCATCCATAAGTTCAAAAACCCTGGCAGCAGAGGCCAACGCATTCTGCAGCTCTGTCACTACTCCAGAAATTTCATTAAATGGCTTTGTATACTGATTGGCATAGCTTAAAAAGCTGGTCAGCTGCCCGATGGTTAAAAGCCCACGGATCACTCCCCAGGCTCCGGTAATCCCAACCGCCGCATAGACCATGCTGTTAACAAAACGGGTGGCCGGATTGGTAATGGAAGAAAAGAAGGTGGCCTTAAGGCTGCATCCGGCCAACCGGCTGTTAATCTCCTGAAAACGTTTTTCAGCCTCCTTCTCATATCCAAAGGCCTGAACGACCTTCATATTTCCCAGCATCTCATCTGTGAGTGTTGTGAGTTCACCTCTGGCCTCAGACTGCTGCTTAAACATCACAAAAGTCTTTTTTGCAATAAAGCTGGCTACAAAAAAGGATACTGGCGTCAACACCACCACCGCAGCAGTAATAAATGGCTGGATCGACAGCATAAATAAAAGAGTTCCCAAAATCGTTAAAGCACCGGTAAATAACTGGGTAAAGCCTAACAGCAGGCCTTCTGAAAACTGGTCAATATCTGTAATAATACGGCTGATCATATCTCCCGCCGGATGAGAATCAACGTAACTTAAAGGAAGAACCTCCAGATGATCGAATGCCCGGGTACGTATATCCATGGAAACACGGTAGGTAATGGTATTGTTGATATGGTTCATCAGCCACTGGCTTACTGCTGTCACTGCCATAACGATCAAAATCCGTTTCAGTATCTGGATCAGCTGCTGAAAGTCCACCTGTCCTCTTCCCACGATCTGATCCACAGCCTGTCCCGTAAGGATCGGGATATAGAGAGTTGAAGCCACCGTTGTCACTGCCAGAAAAAGGGACAAAAGCACTGCCGCACGGTAATCTTTTATATAGAGCAGGATCCTTTTCAGGGTCTGTATGCTTTTTGTTTTATCTAATTTTCCCTTACTGCTCATCCCGTTCCACCTCCTCGTTTGAAAGCTGCGACAGACAGATTTCCCGATAAACCTCACAGGAAGAAAGAAGCTCTTTATGGGTTCCCATACCGGCCAGATGCCCGTCATCCAGTACCAGAATACAGTCTGCACTTTGGATAGCCGATACCCTCTGGGATACGATAAATACCGTCATATCCCCCGTTTTTTCCCGGATCGCTCTTCTCAGCCTGGCATCTGTGGCAAAATCAAGGGCTGATGCGCTGTCATCCAGGATCAGGATCCGCGGCCTGCGCACCAGAGCCCTGGCAATGGTCAGACGCTGCCTCTGGCCTCCGGACAGATTTCGGCCTCCCTGATCGATCATAAACTCCAGTCCCTGTCCCTTTTTCTCTGCCACTTCCTTTGCCTGGGCAATTTCTAATGCCTCCCAGATTTCCTCATCCGAGGCATCCGCCTTTCCCCAGCGCATATTGTCTTTAAGGCTCCCCTTAAAAAGCACCGCCTTCTGAGGCACCACTCCGATGATGGAACGTAGCTCTTTCATAGAATAATCCTTCACATCACGGCCATCTACAAGAACCATTCCCTTTCCCACATCATAAAACCGGGGGATCAGATTTACAAGCGTAGATTTGCCGGAACCGGTGCCTCCTATGACTCCCACCGTCTGCCCCTTCATGGCGCAGAATGAAAGATCTGTAAGGACTTCCGACTGAGTCTCCCCATAGGAGAAGCTTACGCGCTTAAATTCCACCATTGGACCGCTTTGTTTTTCTGCCCCGGCAGGATTCAAACCGGAGCCGTCCCTTAGGCTGCTTTCCAGCTCAAATACTCCGTCCACCCGCTTCATGCAGGCCACTGCCTTTGAGATCAGGATAATAAGATTGGCCATTTTAACCAGTTCTGTGAGGATCTGAGACATATAGTTTACAAGCGCAATGACCTGTCCCTGAGTAATGATGCCTGCATCGGTGCGTTCTGCCCCCACCCAGATCACAGCCACAGCAGCCAGATTGACGATCACATAGGTAACGGGATTTAAAAGAGCGGAAATTTTTCCCACAAATACCTGCATCTGCACCAGGCTGCCATTTTCCTTCTCAAACGTTTTCTTTTCACTTTCCTGCCGGTTAAAGGCACGGATCACCCGGATTCCCATGAGATTTTCTCTCGTAGTCATCAGTACCCGGTCCAGCTTTTTTTGTACCGCCTGATACAGGGGCATACTGATAAGCATGATCCCAAATACTACGATACATAAAAGAGGGATCGTCACTGCAAAAACCATGGCCGCCTTCCGGTCTACCGTAAAGGCCATTACCATGGCTCCAAACACTACAAACGGAGACCGCAGAAGCAGGCGCAGAGTCATATTGATGCCGTTCTGTACCTGATTGATATCGCTGGTCATGCGGGTAATCAGGGCAGATGCTCCCACCTGGTCGATTTCTTTATAAGACAGGCCTGAAATATGCGTAAACAGATCATTGCGCAGAGCCGTAGCTGCTCCGGTGGCTGCCTTGGCTGCAAAATACTGCGCGGTGAGGGAGCAGGCCAGGCCGATCACTCCAAGGAGCACCAGAAAGCCTCCCATAAGAGACACATAGCCCGTATCCCTCCCCCCTATTCCAACGTCGATCATACTTGCCACCACCAGAGGCACAAACAGCTCAAAGCTGGCCTCAAGCATCTTAAAAAGAGGCCCCAGGATGCTTTCTGTCCTGTACGCCTTCATATAACTGAGCAATCGTTTCATTGCCGTTTCTCCTTGTTTCTATCGAATTTTTTCCATTCTCCACCGCACAGCCGTACAAAAAACCAGTTCAGCTCTGCCCCCATAAAAAGAATGCACATACAGAAATACAGCCACAAAAGGAGGATCACAATGGCTGCAAGGCTGCCGTACATATACGAATATCCCCGTCCTCCGATCCGGTTAAAGTAAATGGAAAAGCCCAGAGAAAAAACCATCCATGCCAAAGCGGAAAAGAGCGCTCCCGGAATCTGCTTTGCCGCCTTTAAGCGCTTTTCCGGCACAAAGGTATAAATCCCCCAGAAAAAGAAAAACAGAACCAGAAAAAACCACAGGGATCTGAAATCGATCAGCCGGCCAATCACAGCTCCCACAAAGGGAAAATGTGTGTTCAAAAACCCCCGAAGAAGCTGGCCAAACACCAGAAGGATCAGAGAAAGGATGCACACAGCCACAAAAACAATAGTGTAGCCGCAGCAGATCAGCCGGCTGATAATGTACCAGTATTTCTCCTCCTTTCCCCATACGCGGTCCAGCCCTCTTGCCATGCTGAACATCCCCCTTCCGGCCGACCATAACGCCGTCACCGCTGTAAGGGAAACCATCGTAGCCGGAGACTTTAAAGAAAGATCATTTACCATGCGAAACGCCAGAGATTTATAATCCTCCGGCGTAAATGCTACGACCAGTTCCATAAATTCCGCCTGCGAAATGGCCGGTATCATCTGGACCGCAGTAAGAAGCAGCATAATAAAGGGTACGAAGGACAGGAGCACAAAAAAAGAGACCTGAGCCGCATAGACGGTCATCTCATCCTCCTTGTACTTCCGGTAAATTTCTCTTCCGGCAGCAATCCATTTTACCATCCTTCTCTCCCTTCATACAATATCCATTTTTTACCAGGTCTCACGAAATTCCCTTTCTTTCTCCTTTAAAGGAAGATTCTCTGCTTCCATCCCCTCAATTCGTATATAAGGTCCTTCCTGCAGCCCCTGGATCAGACGGCGGATCTCATCCTCTGTTCCCTGAACCTCCATTTCAACCCGGCCGTCCCACAGGTTTTTCACCCAGCCGGTAAGGCCCAGGCGGCGGGCCAGAAGGCAGGCGGTAAAGCGGAATCCCACCTCCTGAACCCGTCCGGAAAAATAAATATGTCTGCGGATCTGTTTCCTCATTATATGGCCCTTTCTCACATCACATTCCGTGGCGTACCCTTTAAATAGAAATCCACATTTTCAAATACAGTCACAGCCCGCTTTACCATGGCTTCCTTCGTAGCAAAGGCAGCATGAGGCGTCACGATCGTATTGGGCGCCGAAAACAGCGGATGATCCGACGGCACCGGAGGTTCCTGTTCAAATACATCTACACCGGCTCCGGCAAGACGCCCCTCCTTTAATGCCTCTGCGAGAGCTTTCGAATCTACGATCGGCCCTCTGGCCGTATTGATCAGTACGGCTGTTTTTTTCATCTTTCCAATCTCTTTGGCCCCGATCATGCCTCGTGTTTTGTCATTTAATGGCACATGGAGGGAAATGATATCACTTTCCTCCAGGAGTCTGTCCATATCCACATAGGTTATACCTGGAAGTTCCTTTACGGTACGGCTGTAAGCCAGCACCCGGCAGCCAAATGCCTTTGCGATCTTTGCTACCCGCAGGCCGATCGCTCCTGTTCCGATGACGCCAAAAGTCTTTCCCTCCAGTTCAAAGCCCACCAGGCCGTCCTTCGTCCCTTCCCTGCGGCAGACGCTGTCGCAGGAGATCAGATTGCGGTACAGGCCGATAAGCAGGCCAAAGACGAGATCCGCCACCGCACAGGTAGAATAGCCGGCGCAATTGCACACCGTTACCCCCTGTTTTTTACAGGCCTCCATGTCAATGTGGTCGACCCCTGTAAATGCCACGGATAAAAGCTTCAGATTTCTGCAGCCCCGGATCACCTCTCCATTTAAAGGCAGATTCGACACCACGATCACATCCGCATCCTGCCCCCTTCGGATCAGCTCCTGCGTATCCGTTGCTCTTGTATCATAATAAATAATCTCTGCCCTTCCTTTTAGGGCCTCCTCTGCCATGGAAAGCAGCCGTTCCTTTTCTACACCCAAAGGTTCTATGATGACCAGTTTCATTTTTCCGTCCTCCTTTTAATTCTTCTATTCTTCTTTTATAAACTGCTCTGCCGTCTTTATAATTTTCTCATACGCCTCATTTACCACCGCAAAAGCATCGTTTACTTCTTCCAAAGCCGCTCCTTTTCCCTCAGGACGCAGATCCTCTGTAAGACGGTCCGCCGCCTCATAAAGCGGAACAAATCCCAGATTCTGCGCCACCCCCTTTAAGGTGTGGACCCCTCGAAAGGCTCCCTCACGATCCCCGGATTTTAACGCCTCCTTTAACTGTCCAAAGCTCTTATCATCGGGAAATTTTAAAAAGAACTTACGGATCAGCAGATCGCTGCGCAGTCTGGAACGCACATCCTCATAATCGGCTCCTATTTGTTCATAGCATTCTTTTATTGTCATAAATACCACCTCTATTACGCCTTTTCATATTTTTACAGCCACTCCTACCGCACCCAGATACTGAGGTTTCTGATCTTTCGACCACAGAGTACGTACCGTCACACGGCACTTATGGAGTACATTATTAAACAGGAGTTCTATTTCATCCTCCCGCTCAGAATCCTCTGGCGTTGTTTCGCGAACCATTTTTACAATTTTCCCAGCCTCTGTACCTGACGAATTTATCCAGGATTCATCTCTTATATCCAGCACATTCGGTTCCATTCCAAAAACCTCTGCCGCATAACCGGACATCTCTGTAATACCTGTCACTGCGCTGTACTCAAAGCTGACTATGGGGATTTTTGAAAGAAAAAACTGTTTTTTCTCCTCCTGGATCTCTATCTGGCCTACATTGTATCCCACCATCCGAAGTTCTTTATTATACAGTTTGCGCTCCACTGTCTCATAGATCTGCCGGTTATGCCTGATGCCTGGAGAATAAACCTGCAGTTCTTCGCGGATCAGCTCCTGCACTTCCTCAAGACACTCCAGAAGCAAGGGATTTATGGCGCCGCACTCTCCGTTTAAAATCATTTCCATGGCTTTTTGATGGGAAAATGCCTTTTTATAGCAGCGCTCGCTGGTAAGGGCGTCATACACATCCGCCAAAGATACGATCTGAGCTGAAATCGGGATCTCGTCTCCCTTTAAACCGTCCGGATACCCTTTTCCGTCATAGCGCTCATGATGCCATCGGCAGATTTCATAGGCAGTCTGGATAAAGGGCTCATCCTTATAAACAGGAAGCTGGGAAAGCATCTGGGCTCCTATCACAGAATGGCTTTTCATGATCTGAAATTCTTCATCTGTAAGACGGCCCGGCTTATTTAAAATTGAATCAGGCACACTGATTTTTCCCACGTCATGCAGCGCTGAGGCTGTGCTGATACGCTCAATATCCTCTCTTGTCAGGCCGTAGCGGTCTGTTTTGGAGCATAACTGACGCAGCAGGATTTCTGTCATTGTATGGATATGAAGAATATGAAGTCCGCTTTCTCCATTTCTGAATTCCACCATATGGCTCAGAATATTGATCATCATATCGTTATTCTTTTCCTTCTCATAAATCTGGTCTGCCACCATGTGGACCAGACGCTTCTGTTTGGCATAAAGCATGAGCGTATTTTCCACCCTCTTTTGAACCACAAGCGCATTAAAGGGGCGGCTGATATAGTCTGTAACTCCCATTTCATACGCACGCTCCACATAAGAGGAAGCGCTTTCTGCAGAAATCATAATCACAGGAATGTCGGAAATCATATGATATTTATTCATCACAGCCAGAACCTCAAATCCGTCCATCAGAGGCATCATGATATCCAACAGGAGCAGGTCAATATTGGTAGTAAGCTTTTTTAAATACGCTACCGCCTCAAGACCATTTTCCGCTTCTAAAATTTCGTATCCCTCTCCCAGCATATCCGCAAGGATCGCCCGGTTCATTTCCGAATCATCTACGATCAGAATTCTCTGTTTTGTTCTTATTTCCGTACTCTTCATCCTTCTTCTCTTTTCTAACCAACTTGTGCAGTGCCCTGCATACCTGATCCAAGTCGATGGGTTTTATAAGATGGGCATCCATTCCTGCACCATGCGTTTTTGCGATATCCTCTGCGAACACATTGGCTGTCATGGCGATAATGGGAACCGTCTCTCCATCCGGCCGTCCTTTACAGGAGCGGATCCTTTTTGCAGCCTCCAGCCCATCCATTTCCGGCATCATAATGTCCATAAGAATGGCGTCAAAGCAGCCTGGCGGATGATTTTCAAACACCTCTGCAGCCTGTTTTCCATTCTCTGCAGCCGTCACATGCGCACCCTCTTCTTCCAAAAGGCATACGGCAATTTCCCTGTTCAATTCATTATCGTCAGCCACCAGGATCTTAAGACCATTCAGAACAGCCCGGCAAGATGTCATTTTCCTTTCCTCATGCACATCTGAAGCTTCTCCCTTTTCAAAGGAAAGCCTGACGGTAAAGCAGCTTCCTTCTCCCTGATGGCTTTCTGCCTCAATTACTCCTCCCAGCTGATCGACCAGTTTTTTGGTAATTGCCATTCCCAGGCCGGTGCCCCGATAGGTAGTTCTGGCCTGTCGATGCTCCTGGGTAAACGCCTCAAATAAATGATCCATATATTCCGGACTCATGCCGATCCCGGTGTCTTCCACTGTAAATACAAAAAGCATGCTGTTTTCATCTTCTGCCTCTTTATGAACGCAAAAGCGAATCCTTCCGCCGTCTTCTGTATACTTAACTGCATTGCTTAAAAGATTTAAAAGGATCCGGCGCAGATGAAGAGGATTTCCCACTGCCCGCTCCCCTCTGGCGTAATCCGTCTCTTTTATAAATTCTATCCTCCTGCCTGTAAGCTGTCCCTCTGTAATGGAAATACAGTCATCCAGGATCTCCTGCAGCTCAAAAGATTCCATGCTGCTTTCTGCTTTTCCGCTTTCCAGCTTTGCCATATCAAGCACATCGTTGATCAGAGCCATCAGATGACCCGCAGCTCCCTGGATTTTATTCAGACAATCCTCCATCCGCTCCGGATTCCCTATACTGCGCCGGGCGATTTCCAGCATTCCCATAATCCCGTTAATCGGCGTACGGATATCGTGGGACATATTAGAGAGGAATTCCGACTTGGCCCTACTGGCGCTTTTGGCCTCCTCCAGGGCTGTCATCAAACGGCTGTGATACTTATACTGTACATAGACCCATACAAGTCCCGCAATGATCGCTGCGATCATAACGCATAAAAGGATCATAAGTCCAGGATACTGGTAGGCCACTCTGGCAATGGAAAAAGGCGGGGTACCGTAATCGGTGTTCCTGCTGATAACCTGATCTACAAAATCAGAATCCATGCTCTTTATACCCTTATTCAGGATCCGGACCAGAATACTGTCAAGATCCTCGGAAATACCAATATTAAAATACTGATAATGCGATGTAAACGATGTCTTATATTTATCCTTTATATCGTCAAACACAGTTTTTTCCACCTGATAGGTATACGCATAGGAAGCATCTGCTCTTCCCGTCTCCATCGCCTTTAAACATTCTGCAAAGGAATCACAGTATACCAGGCAGTCCTTTCCCAGAGTTTCAGGCAGGCTTTCAGGAAAAACAGAATTTCCGATCACAGCGATCTTCTCTTTTTCTCCCTTGGAATCCTTAAATTCAAGCCAGGACATACCTGCACTTACATAGGAATCAGTCAGCTTATAGCCCAGATCCTCTGCCCGCGAAAAGCTGTCATGACAGTCAATGCACAAATCCGGCCTTTTTTCATCTAAAAGAGTTTTATATTCTTCTCTGGTCCTGGATATCAAAATCTGATACCGTATCCCCACCCGCTCTGCAATATCCGCAAAAAGCTCCGGAAGGATTCCTTTTATCTGTCCGTCTTCATAGTAGGAATAGGGAAAGCGGTCCGGATTTACCGCCACCGTAAAAACACTTCCATTTTTTTCCAGCTGATCCAGATATTTCTTTTCATTCTGGCTCAGATGAAGCGATCCATGGAGCTGATCTTCATAATATTGACTGGAAAGCAGCGTTCTCCATCCCGGTTCGTCCTGATCCATAGCCGCGATGGCCTGATCCACCCACTGCAAAAGCTTTGTATCTTCTTTGCGTACCATAACATAAAATGGTTCCCGGGAAAAAATATCCAGCATCCATTCATTCTTAACTGCCCGCAAACTGGTAGTAACTGCTGCATCTACCTCACCGCTTTGAAGTCCGTCATAAAGAGCGGCTGCATCTGGATAATAAACACTTTCATAGGAAAAGCCCTTCATTTCGGCAAATTTTTTAAAATTTTCATTTCTGATGTTTTGACGGATCATTCCTACCCTCATCCCGTCATAGGTAGAATAGTCCTGAGGAATGATCTGTTCATTTCCCGCCTTTATCGTCAGCATGGTGCCGCAGGTACCTACAGGCTGATTTGAAAACACAAAATCCTCTTCCCATTGCCCGCGTTTTACCGCCGATGTCACAAGGTCAACTTCTCCGTTTTTCAGCATTTTCAGGACGCCGCCATTCTCAGCGTTTGCAGTTTTATATTCATAAACTACATTTCCATAACGGCTCAGCTTCTGAAGAAAGTCATAGCCGTAACCGCTGCGCACTCCATCTGCATCCGTCATATGATAGCCTTCCATGGAGAATACTCCCACCCGGATGATCCGTTTTTTCTCCTGACAATAGCCAGGAAACGCCAGGATCAAAGTAAGGAAAACAGCGGTGGCAGCTAAAATTTTCCATTTAACGTTCGTGTGCACGGTCTGTTTCTTCTCTGTTTCCAAAACAGCATCCTCTCCATTTGCAGATTTTTTCTTTTATCTGTCCATTATATCGAAATTTTTTCTTTTAAGCAACGGCCTGGGGGCAAAAACAGAAAAATCCCCGGACAAAAGGCCGTCTCCAGCCGCTGTCCGGGGATTTTATCTTTTTAATATACAAGCTTATCCAGCTCTTTTACATGCTCTGTTTCATTTGAGTTTTTATGCTTTGCCTTGGATGCGTAGAGATTTACGGCTGCCTGGGATTTTTTCACAGGCTGCATGGTTCCGGCTCCGGCTACACAGCCGCCGGGACAGGCCATACCCTCTAACAGATAACCGTTGTACTTTCCAAGAGTTGCCATCTTAAGAAGCTGACGGCATTCCTTTAAGCCTTCTGCATTGGCGATCTTTACTTCCTTATCCGGATATTTTGCATGGATCACATCGGCTACGGACTTGGCCACGCCGCCTGCCACAGCAAAGTTTCTTCCATCTGTGGAAGCGTCATTTACGCCCTCTGGATCCTCTTCGATATTCTCAATATCCACATGCTTTGCATCAAAGATTCCATCCATTTCTTCAAAGGTCAGGACAAAATCCACCTCGCTGCGGACAGATTTTCTCATCGCTTCCAGCTTCTTTGCCGCGCAGGGGCCGATAAATACGATCTTGGCATCCGGGTGCTCTCTCTTGATCAGTCTGGCGGTCAGAACCATAGGGGTCAATGCCATGGAAATGCAGTTAGCGTACTCCGGGAACAGCTTCTTTGCCATCACAGACCAGGCCGGACAGCAGGAAGTTGCCATAAACGGAAGCTTTTCTGGTACCTCCTCCAAAAAGTCAATGGCCTCCTGGGTCGCACACAGATCCGCTCCGATCGCTACCTCAAATACATCCGTAAAGCCCAGGGCCTTCATCGCCGCACGAACCTTTCCCGGTGTTACCTTCGGACCGAACTGGCCTACAAAGGCCGGAGCAACGGCAGCATACACCTTTTCTCCGGACTGGATGGAGCGGATGACCTGAAAGATCTGGGACTTATCTGCAATGGCTCCAAAGGGGCAGTTTACAAGGCACTGTCCGCATGACACGCACTTTTCGTAATCAATGTCCGCCTTGCCGTTTGCGTCGCTGCGGATGGCGTCCATTCCGCAGGCAGCGGCGCAGGGGCGCTCCTGAATGATGATCGCCTTATAGGAACATACGGTTGCACACTTGCCGCACTTAATGCACTTGTCCTCATCAATATGGGAACGGCCGTTGGTACGGTCTAAATGAATGGCATCCTTGGGACAGACCTCCACGCAGGGATGGGCCAGACAGCCCTGGCAGCCGTCTGTTACCATAACACGTTTTTCCTTGCAGGCATTGCAGGCAAACTTGATCACATTGATCAGCGGCGGCGTATAATAGGTCTCCGCCTTATCGGCTGCTTCTATGTTATCGGAAAGAGGCGCATGCTCTGCTGCACTGCGGCTGGGAAGACCCATGGCAAGACGAAGACGTTCTCCTACAATGGCGCGCTCTAAAAATACATCGTTGCGGAAATTCCCAACTTCGCCGGGAATGATCTTGTAGGGAAGCTCCTCGATCCTCTTGTCCACCGGCCATTCGGTGTGATAAGCCATGCGGGCAACCTCACGGAAAATTCTGTGACGGATCTCCTGGATCCTGGTCTCTACTCCTCTCATATTCTGTATCCTCACTTGTCTATTTTTTATCAAACATATTATAGGCATGGATAAAGGCGATTGCAAGCCTTTTTAAGCATACAATCGCCTTGTATCATCAAAAATACACATTTTTTCCGGTTTATTCTGTCAGCTGTACCTCTTCTACGGGAAGCGTAAAAGTAAACACGGCCCCATGAGGCTCATTATCGCGTATAGAAATGGTGCCTCCATGGGCATTTACAATGGATTTGCACAGGGAAAGCCCCAGCCCCAGGCTTCTGCGGCTGTCCACGATCCGGTTGGCCCCGCTGTAAAACATTTCAAAAAGCTTCTCTTTATTTTCATCCGGAACGCCGGGTCCGTCATCGGCCACGGAAATCACCGCCCATTTTCCCTCCTGTTTTGCTTCAACCGAAATATGGGAACCGGGCTCTGTATACTTGATGGCATTATTTACCAGGTTAATCACCACCTGGACGATCAGCTTGGCATCCATTTTTGCCAAAAGGAGTTCGTCCTCACAGCGTTCCGTAAGAATATGCTCCGTGCATTTCCGGTCCACATGATTAAGCGCCTCTTTTATCACCTCATCTACCAGTTCCGCAGACATATTTAAATTCAGCCTCCCTTCCTCCAGCCGGGTGACGGAAAGAAGATTTTCTACCAGGTTAATGAGCCACATGGCGTCGTCATAAATGTCCTGATACAGACTCTGTCTGGTGGCCTCGTCAAAGGAGGGACCGTTAGATAAAAGATTGCTCGCATTGCCGGAGATCGAGGTCAGAGGGGTACGCAGATCATGGGAAATAGCCCTTAAAAGCTGGGAGCGCAGCTGTTCGTTTTTTGCCAGGACAGCCGCCTCCTGCTTTTCCCATGCATTTTTTTCATTTTCAAGCGCCAGGGCACATTCACCTAAAATCGAAAGGAGAATACTGTTTTCAAACATGGCAAGCGGATGCTTCTTTATGACGATTCCCACCACTCCGTATACCGTGTCGTTAATCCGCACAGCCAGATACAGACAGCTTGCATGGGACAGGGTTCTGGTGGTAGCTCCTGCATGGCGGTTATTGTCAAACGCCCACTGGGCGGCCTTTTTTTCCTCTTCCGATACATAATCCTCCGGTATGTCTGTTCCTTCTATCCGGAATACCTGAGCTTCTCCCAGCTTCCCGTCCTTTGCCAGATAAAAAATGATATCCCGGTTTAAAAGCTTCATCAGCTGGTGGGCCGTGGCAGATACAATCTCAGTCCGGGTCTTTTTCTGCTGTAAAAGCTGGTTCGTCTCAAACAGCACCCGGGTCCGAAAAGCCACATGGGCCAGCTGTCTGGAACCGTTTTTCATCCGGGAAGCTAACGTCCCCGTAAGGAAAGCAGCAATAAACATCACAAAAAAAGTCACTGGATAGCCTCTGTCATAAGCCATCAGCGAATATTTGGGATCTGTAAACAGAAAATTAAATACTAAAACACTGACAATCGACGCTATCAGGCTGTAGATCTGATTGCGGATCACCACAGATATAATCAATACTGCAAGCACATAAACAGTAATAATATTAGCCTCATCAAAGCCCAAATGTTCAAACAGGATACCGATGAAACTTGCCGCTGCCAGTCCCAAAACACTCTTTATCATATCTCCAACAGATAATACAAGAGCGCTCTGCCAGTTTTTGCGGCTGAACTTGCGGTTTTCCGCCATCTGACAGGGAATAATATAGATATCCATATTGGGAGCATTGGTAATGAGCTTTTCCGTCAGAGGCGGCTTTCCAAACAGATGCCTGCGCTCCGCCATGCTTCTTCCGATCACGATCTTTGTCACGCCGGAAAGTCTGGCAAACTCAGATATCTGAAACGCAATGTCGTCCCCGCAGGTGGTTTCGATCTTGGCTCCCAGCTTCTTTGCCAGACGGATATGCCCCCGAAGCCGGCTCCTGTCCTCCTCGTCCATTTTCTGGGATTGGGAAGTTTCCACATACAGCGCTGTAAATTCCCCCTTAAAGGCCTCCGCCATCCGGGCAGCAGCCCGGATAATGGTTCCATTGGCCGGAGAAGAGGACAGACAAACTAAAATATGCTCTCCCTGAGTCATATAATTTCCCCCTTCCTTTCTTTCATTTCATCTGAAGCCGCCATCATTTCCATACGTTCAAATACCAGTCCGGCTTCATTTAACATGGCGGTTAAAAGGCTGTATTCAAACGGGGGGATCTCCCTTCGCTCCTCCAGAGCAATTCCCGCTACGCCATATACTCTATCACCGCTCTTAACAGGAAGGTAAATCGCTTTGGCATCCGGCAGCGTATGGGTACATGCTCCGGCCCTCTTTCCCCGTGCGGCGCTCCACATCGCCACTGCCCGTTCTTTCTGATTTAAAAATTCCTCCTCCTGCATATGGCCCTCTCCGTCAGCCGGGAAGAAAAACGGCCCTTCCAGTCCGCCTCCGGAATACAGATAAAAAAGCACGGGCAGCCCCAGAAGCTTTTTGATCTGTCCGCTCACCTCCTTTACCGCTTCCTTTTTATCCCGGATTCTCCGCAGCCTTCTGCTGTTATCTAAAAGGATCTCCGTCCGGTATGCCTTTTTTGCCATTTCTCTGGAATGGCTGCGGACACGGTTCATAAGAGAAGAAGTAATAAGGGAAGCCGCCAGCATTACGGCGATCGTAACCGGATATTCTTTTCCATCCATCTGAAAACTGTAAAGAGGCTCTACAAAAAAGAAATTAAACAAAAGCACGCTGAGCAGAGAAGATACGACTACTGCCCCCCGTCTGGAAACAGTCATAGCCGCTAAAAGAATCCCCAGAAGATAGAGCATGATAATATTGGATTCAGACATTTGAAAATGCTGAAACATCATTCCAAACCCTGTAGATACTGCCAAAGCCAGAAAACATTTCACGCAGTCTCCTCCGATCCCTTCCATAAAAGTCTCCGGCTTCTTTCTTTTTCCTCTGCCGTATCCGGCATAAAAACCTCTTTTCTTTTTCGTCCCTCCGTTTTCTATATCCGGAATAATGTAAATATCCAGTTTGGGCGCATACTGAGCCACATGATCTGCCAGTGTTCCCTTTGTCTGTCCAAATAAAATCTTGTGATTCGTTCTTCCAAGAACTACTTTTGATACATTGCTAAGCTTGGCATACTCTGCGATCTGCCCTGCAATATCCTCTCCAAAAACCGTAGCAATTCTGGCTCCCAGAGCTTTCGCCAGATGGATATTTTCCTCTACCATCTGCCTGACTTTCGGATCTGCATGCTGTAACGAAGGCGTTTCCACATAAAGGGCTGTAAATTCTCCCCGAAATGCATAGGCCAAACGGGACGCCGTACGGATTACCTTTGCGCAGGTCGGAGACGGCGAAATACAGGTCAGCACATGCTCACCTGTATAGTAATCGGCCCCGCCTCTGTTTTCCCGCTCCATCACTGCCAGACGGTTTACCCTGTCCGCCGTACGTCTTAATGCAATCTCACGCAGGGCAATCAGCTTTTCCTCTGCAAAGAAATGATCCAGCGCCCGTTCTGCCTGAACTGCATGATAGATTTTTCCCTCCTTCAGTCTCTGAAGCAGATCCGAAGGCTCAATGTCGATCAGTTCTACCTGATCTGCCTGATCAAAAATCCCGTCCGGAATCCTTTCCCTGACCCGGATTCCCGTAATGCTTCCGATCTGGTCATTGAGGCTTTCCAGATGCTGGATATTTAAGGTGGTATATACGCTGATCCCGGCCTGTAAAAGCTCCTTTACATCCTGATACCGCTTTTCGTGCCGCAGTCCGGGAGCATTTGTATGTGCCAGCTCATCCACTAAGATCAGCTTTGGTTTTCTCTTTAAGGCTCCGTCCAGATCAAATTCCCTTAAACGGATGCCTTTATATTCAACCATAAAGGGAGGAAGCGTTTCCAGCCCCTCTGCCATAGCCAGAGTAGCCGGGCGGTCATGGGGCTCAATATATCCGGCTACCACCTCTTCCCCTCTGTCGCGAAGGGTCTGGGCTGCTTCCAGCATGGCATAGGTCTTTCCCACGCCGGCCGCATATCCCAGAAAGATCTTAAGCTTTCCCCTCTGCTCCTTCTCCCGCTTTTCTTCCTCTTTACGGAGCTTTTTTAAAAGAAGCTCCGGGTCCGGTCTGTTCTCTTCCATCTAAGCCTCCTTATGCTGTCACTCCCAGCTTCCTTGCCAGATCCAGATTCAGTTTCAGCACATTGACCCGTTCCTCTCCAAAAATCCCAAGCGCCTTATGCTCTGTGTGGGCTTCTACCATCTGGTAAAGCTCCTCCTCCTCAAAGCCTGTATTGGCTGCCACAATGGGAACCTGGATCTTGGCTGATGCCGGGCTGATATGGGGATCCAGTCCGGAACCGGAAGCAGTTAAAAGATCTGTCGGGATTTCCTCTGTCAGTTCTTCTCCTGTGGCTTTTTTATATTCTGCCTTAAACTCTGTTACAGCTGTTTCCACCCTTTCCTTTAATGCCTCATTGGATGGACCATAGTTATAGGTTCCCGATGCCACGCCTGTATAGGTTCCGTCTGCCTTTTCCTCATCTGTATACACATTATAATTGACCGAAGAAGGTCTTCCTTTGAAAAAGCGGGGATCGCTCCACTGCTGTCCCACCACCTCAGAGCCTACCGCCTTTCCGTCTGCGTAAATCAGGCTTCCATCTGCCTTTTCCTTAAACACCGTCTGAGCCAGTACCGTCGTCACAGCCGGATATATAACAGAGCTTAAAACAGCCATAAGCACGGTCAGGACAACCGCTCCCTTTAATGTCTTTAAAAATTGCTTCATATTCTTCTCCTCCTCATAAACCGCCCGGAAACCGGGGGCTGTATTACAGCCCCATCAGTCCAACCAGGGGAGCAATGATCAGGTCAATGATCTTGATTCCGATAAAAGGTACTACAATTCCGCCTGCTCCGTAGATTCCCATATTTTTAAGCAGCATACGCTCCGAGCTCATAGGCTTATATTTAACGCCGCGCATTGCAATGGGGATCAGTCCGGGAATGATCAGCGCATTAAAAATCAGTGCGGATAAAATGGCGCTGTATGGGCTTGAAAGCCCCATGATATTAAGCCGGCCCATCTGAGGAATCACCATCATAAACATGGCCGGGATAATGGCGAAATACTTTGCCACGTCATTTGCAATACTAAAAGTAGTCAGAGAACCTCTGGTAATCAAAAGCTGCTTTCCGATCTCTACTACCTCAAGGATCTTTGTAGGGTCGGAATCCAGATCAACCATATTAGCAGCCTCTTTTGCCGCGGCCGTACCGGAATTCATTGCCAGCCCCACATCCGCCTGAGCCAGAGCCGGAGCATCATTCGTTCCGTCGCCGGTCATTGCCACGATCTTTCCCTCTGCCTGCTCTTTTTTAATGGCGTCGATCTTATCCTCCGGCTTACACTCTGCGATAAAGCCGTCTACGCCTGCCTCCTTCGCAATGGTAGCTGCTGTCAGAGGATTATCACCGGTACACATGATGGTCTTGATTCCGATCTGGCGCAGGCGCTCAAAGCGTTCCGTCAGTCCGGGCTTTACGGTATCCTTTAAGTAAATCACACCATAAATCACATTTCCGGCGCAAACCACTAAGGGAGTACCACCCAGCTTGGAAATTCCTGTTACAATTTCTTCCAGATCTTTAGGGATGGTTCCATTTAATTCCCTTACTCTGGCCTTGATGGCCTCGGAGGCGCCCTTTCTTACCTCCATACCGTTTGAAAGATTAACGCCGCTCATCTTGGTCTGAGCCGTAAACTCCACAAATTCCATCTGACTGGCTGCCGAAGGGTCGATCCTGGTTCCCATGGTATTTCCCAGTTCTACTACCGATTTTCCTTCCGGAGTGGTATCCTTTAATGAGGTCATCACCGCATAATCGATCAGGTCTTCCTTTAAAACACCCTTTACCGGATAAAACTCCGCAGCCAGACGGTTTCCATATGTAATGGTTCCCGTCTTATCAAGGATCATGGTATCTACGTCTCCGCAGGCCTCTACGGCCTTACCGCTCATGGCAATTACATTAAACCGGGTCACACGGTCCATTCCCGCAATACCGATAGCAGAAAGAAGGCCGCCGATAGTAGTTGGGATCAGACATACCAGAAGGGCAATCAGGGTTGAAATGGGAATCCGGGTCTGAGAATAATCTGCAAAGCAGTGCAGCGTCACTACCACAATAAGGAAAATAATGGTTAAGCTTACAAGAAGGGTATTTAAAGCGATCTCATTGGGCGTCTTCTGTCTGGACGCGCCTTCTACAAGTGAAATCATCTTATCTAAGAAGGACTGGCCTGGTTCTGAGGTAATCCGGATCTTTAACCAGTCTGATACCACCGTGGTTCCGCCTGTGACAGAAGAAAAATCACCGCCTGCCTCTCTTGTTACAGGGGCAGATTCACCGGTAATAGCCGATTCATCCACAGAAGCAATTCCTTCAATCACCTCTCCGTCATTGGGGATCAGCTCTCCTGCTTCTACTAATACTACGTCTCCCTTCTTTAACTGGGAAGCCGGGATCACCGTTTCATTCCCTGCCTTATCCAGAATCCGGGCAGTGGTATCCTTTTTCGTCTTTTTTAACGTCTCTGCCTGAGCTTTTCCACGGCCCTCTGCAACCGATTCTGCAAAGTTTGCAAACAGGATTGTCACAAACAGGATCAGCGTTACGATCGTATTGTAAATCCGAAGCTCACCGCCATCTCCAAACATAGAAGGAAAAATGCTTAACAGCAGGGTAATGAAAAATCCGACCTCCACCACAAACATCACCGGATTCTTTATCATATATCTGGGATCCAGCTTCTGAAAGGCCCCTTTAACGGAGCTTTTCAGAATATCCTTTGTAATAAATTCAGTATGTTTCTCTCTTGCCATAGAAATTCCTTTCTACCTGTTTCCCTGCCTACATGGGGTACCACAGGATCAGATGCTCTGCGATTGGTCCCAGAGCCAGAGCCGGGAAGAAGGTCAGAGCCGCAAAAATATATACGATAAACACAAGAATCAGCATAAAGAGCACATTGTCCGTGCGCAGCGTACCCACGCTTTCATTCATGCGGCGCTTTGCAAGAAGGCTTCCTGCAATGGCGATCTGGGCAATAATAGGAATATAGCGCCCTAAAAACATTACAATGCCGGTTGTCATATTCCAGAATCCCGTATTGTCCGCCAGCCCCTCAAAGCCGGAGCCGTTGTTTGCCGCTGAAGAGGCAAATTCATAGAGCACCTGGCTTAAGCCGTGAAAGCCCGGATTGGTGATTCCTGCAAGTCCCGCCTGGTTTACCACTGCCAGAGCGGAAAAGCCCAGGATTAAAAGAGGATGAAGGATCAGTACGATCACGATCAGCTTCATTTCCCTGCCTTCAATCTTCTTTCCCAGATATTCCGGCGTACGGCCGATCATAAGTCCGCAGAGGAAAACTGCCAGGATCGCATACATAATCATGTTCATAAATCCGACGCCCTTGCCGCCGAATACGCAGTTAAGCATCATGTGCAGCAGCGGCACCATACCGCCTAAGGGTGTAAGGGAATCATGCATATTGTTGACCGTACCGGTTGTAAAGGAGGTGGTAACGGTGGTAAAGAGCGCCGACTGGCTGATTCCAAACCGTACCTCTTTGCCTTCCATATTTCCCATGGCCTGACTTAAACCGGCCTGCTCCAGAACCGGATTTCCGGCCTTTTCGGCAAAAAAGCAGATCATAAGCCCCACTAAAAACAGAATTGCCATGGCTCCGAATACAGGGCCTGCCTGACGGCCAAACATGGGACGGGTGCCCTTCTTTTCTGCCTGCGCTTTTTTATTCTTATCATGGAACATACGTCCAAAGACGATCACGCAGGCTCCGGGCAGAATTGCCATTGCATACATTTCTACCATATTGGAAAGAATGGTCGGGTTCTCCAGAGGAGTCGATGAATTGGCCCCCAAAAAGCCGCCTCCGTTGGTTCCCAGATGCTTAATGGCAACCAGCGCTGCCATCGGCCCCATGGCGATATCCTGATTTTTCCCCTCTAACGTCTGCACCGTCAGATTGGCTGTATAATTTTCCGGTGTTCCCTGGCTTACAAGGATCAGTGCGATCACAATGGAAACGGGAATCAGCACACGGGTCATGATACGGATCATATCCTCATAGAAGTTTCCCATATCCTTTCCCGTTCCGGTTATTCCGCGGATAAAGGCCATGCAGGCCGCATATCCCGTGGCCGCCGAGGTAAACATCATAAAAATGATTACCAGCGTCTGGCTTAAATAGGAAAGTCCCGACTCTCCGGCATAGTGCTGAAGGTTTGTATTTGTCATAAAGCTGATAATCGTATTAAAGGCAAGAGTCGGTTCCATGGCTCCTGTCCCATTGGGATTTAAAAACAAACTTCCCTGAAGACGCAGGATCAAATATCCCGCAAAGATCATTACCGCATTGGTTGTCAGCAGACTTAAGGCATACTGTTTCCAGTTCATGCCCTGTCTATCAATTTTACAGATTCTGTAAATTCCGTTGTCGATCCTGTCAAATACAGGATCCGCAAATGTTTTCCGGCCTGTGGTTATGTGATACAGGTACGTTCCCATGGGAATCACCAGAACCATATAGATCACAAGCGCCACCATAATCTGCAGCATCGCTTTTCTTCCTCCTGTCTTTCATTTGGCGTATCCGAAAGGAAACCGCGCCTAGAGTTTTTCTGGGTATACTAGAGCATACACCAGATATCCGGCAAGTCCTGCCAGGACAAGTCCTAAAAAAATCATTCCCGCCATATCCATTTCCTCCTTATTACCTGCATTCTCATTTGATCAAACCATTCCGCTTACTGGTTCTTTTTTCCGGTTCCCTCTGTCTGGTCGATGCACCATCCGAGAAAAAGTCTCAGCAGTCCAAAGCCTGCCAGCAGAGTACCTATCATTAAAGCATCCATTACCAAAACATCCATCATTGTCTTTCCTCCTTTCGGTATTCAAGAGATTATCACAGTTATAATAAAATAGGCATTAAGCATCCGACCCTCTCTGTTAAGATTCCATAAATGCTTTTATACCAGTCCAAGCAGCAGCGCTGCCGGAAAAGCCGCTAAAAAAGTCAGGGCCGATACGGCTGCCAGCATCCCAAATGGCACTGCGATAAACATGATCAGTATGGTAAGATAGGGATGACGAAATGTAAATTTCTCGGCCCGGCGGTCAAAGGCAGCCTCTATTCTGCCAAATGCTCCTCTTCCTGTATTCATAATGCCTGCCTCCTTCCCGGTCATGGATCAGGAAGACGTTTTCCTGTCCTGTGTATGTATCATAGCATGGGAGGGATTAAGAGGGTAAAAGGGTCAGATGGCGGAGGATTAAGATTTTGTTAGGATAAAAAATGACACCCGCCATTGCAGCGAGTGCCATTTTTTATACTTATCTTCCTACTCCTCACAATCCAGCAAATACGGCGTAATCTGGTACACATAAAAGTTCAGCCAGTTCGTATACAGCGTATTGGACGTATTTCTCCAGGTCAGCGCCGGAATGGAAAAGGGATCATTATTTTCATAGTAATTACAGGGAAGAGCAGGATCCAGCCCTTTCTTCAAATCCCTGTGGTATTCATTATTCAGCGTCATGCGGTCATATTCCGGATGGCCCTGGACAAAAATCTGCCGGCCATCCCGGCTCATAACCAGGAATACGCCGGCCTCATCGGACTCTGCCAGGATCATCAGTTCCGGATGCTTCCTTATGTCTTCTCTGCGGACCTCCGTATACCGGGAGTGCGGCGCTAAAAAGGTGTCATTTAAGCTTCTCACAAGAGGAACCTTCCGATCCAGAACTCTATGGCTGTAGATCCCTGACAGCTTGCTCTCCCTGCTGTATTTGGGAATCCCATAGTGATAATAAAGCCCAGCCTGAGCCCCCCAGCAGATATGAAGGGTGGAGGTGACATGAGTCTTGCTCCACTCCATGATAACAGACAGCTCCTCCCAGTAATTCACTTCCTCATATTCCAGATTCTCCACCGGCGCACCTGTGATGATCATTCCGTCAAATTTCTTCCTGCGGATGCTTTCAAAGGTAACATAAAATTTATTTAAATGACTGGCCGAAGTATTTTTTGAAACGTGGGTGGACAGCATGAGAAAGGTGCAGTCCACCTGCAGGGGAGTATTGGAAAGAGCCCTCAGAAGCTGGGTTTCCGTTTCTTCCTTTAAGGGCATCAGGTTTAAAATCAAGATCTCCAAAGGCCGGATATCCTGCCTCATAGCTCTGTCTTCATCCATAATAAATATATTTTCTGATTCCAGGATTGCCTTTGCGGGCAGATCCCTCTGTACTTTGATCGGCATATAAACCCTCTCCCTCCTAGAGCATGTTCAGGAATTCTTTTTCTGAAATAATCGGAATCCCCAGCTCTTTTGCCTTTTTATTTTTTGATGAATTAGATGTGGTGTCATTATTGATGAGATATGCGGTTTTGGAGGTTACGGAGCCGGATGCTTTGCCGCCCTTGCTTTCGATCAGCTCCTGGAGCTCCTTGCGGTTGGCAAAATGCTCCACCGATCCGGTAATTACAAAGGTAAGCCCTTCAAAGGGCTTTTCTCCCTCCTGCACCGGCTCCTCTTCTATGGACAGCTCCTCTAACAGCCGGTCTACCATATCATTATTTTTCTTATCTGCAAAATAATCCATCCACGCCCGGGCCAGCACCTCTCCGATCCCGTCCACAGCCGTCAGCTCCTCCAGACCGCTGTTTCGCATGGCTTTAAAATCATATCGGAAATGACGGCAGAGCATCTTTGCATTTGCCAGGCCGATTCCTGCGATTCCCAATCCGTAGATCACTCTGGGAAGGGTCGTTTGAGAAGCTTTCTTCACGGAAGCAATCAAATTGTCATAGGACTTCTGTCCAAAGCCCTCCATCTCTACGATCGCATCTTTATGGGCCTCCAGATGGAACATATCCGCATATTCGTGGATAAAGCCCATGCTGATAAATTTTTCCAGAGTTGCCTCTGAAAGTCCGTCAATATTTAATGCATCCCTGCTTACAAACAGGGTAAAGCTTTTGATTTTCTTTGCCTGGCAGTCCGGATTGGTACAATACAGACTCTTTACATCATTGATCTGCCGGATCTTTGTAGGACCCCCGCAGACCGGACAATGCTCCGGAATATGCTTCACGCCGCTGCGGGTCAGATTATCCGCAATCTGTGGAATGATCATATTGGCCTTATAGACGGTAATCCTATCCCCTTCTCCCAGCTCAAGGCTCTCCATAATGCTGATATTGTGAACGCTGGCCCTGCTCACCGTAGTTCCCTCCAGTTCCACAGGTTCAAACACAGCCACCGGATTGATCAGACCCGTTCTGGAGGCGCTCCACTCGATATAGGAAAGGGTGGTTTCCCGAACCTCATCCTGCCACTTAAATGCGATGGCATTGCGCGGAAATTTCGCCGTGCGTCCCAGTGACTCTCCGTATGCAATATCATCATAGAGAAGAACCAGGCCGTCTGAAGGGATATCATTGTGCTCTGTCTCCTTCCCAAACCACTCGATCTTCTCAGGGAGATTTTCTGCTGTCACTTCCTCATAGTGAACCACTTCAAAGCCCTGGCTCTTTAGCCATTCAAACTGGCATTTTCTGGAATTTTTAAAGTCAACTCCCTCAGCGCGCACCAGTGCAAATGCCTCAAAATGTACATTTCTTTCTGCTGTAATCTGACTGTTGAGCTGGCGTACGGAGCCGCTGCACAGATTTCTGGGGTTCTTGTATTTGGCGTCTGCATCCCCGATCTGGCTGTTAATCTTTTCAAAATCCGAATATGTGATCACAGCTTCGCCCCTGAGCACCAGCTGCCCCTTATAGGCAATACTTAAAGGGATATTGGAAAATGCCCTTGCATTGGCTGTGATCACCTCCCCGATCTCTCCGTTTCCTCTGGTTACTGCCTTGATTAAACTTCCGTTTTCATAGGTCAGTACAATGGTAAGCCCGTCCATTTTCCAGGAAAGAAGGCCTTTCTGGCTGCCAAGCCACTCCTGTAAATCCTCTGTGCTTTTTGTCTTATCAAGCGACAGCATAGGTGCCTCATGTGTTTCCTTGGGAAGCTCGCTTAAAACCTCATAGCCTACCTGCTGGGTAGGGCTTCCCGACAAAATCACCCCTGTTTCCTCTTCCAGTGATGTCAGCTCATCATAGAGCCTGTCATATTCAAAATTGCTCATAATCTCCCGGCTCTCCTGATAGTAAGCCTTTCCGGCTTCCTTAAGGACGGGAATCAATTCCTTCATTCTCTGGATTTTCGTTTCCATTCACTTCTCCTGTCTGTTTCGCATTATTTATTTTTAAGTCTTAAATCTCTTTCGGACAAACTTTTTGACTGTTCAAGCTGCGCCAGAAGCGTCCTGTATTCCTCTCCTGTTATTTCCCTGAAAGAGCCTTCCTTTAAGTTCCCCAGATGAATATTCATAATCCGCACCCGTTTCAGAGTGCGCACATAGCAGCCGCAGGCCTCACACATTCTCCGGATCTGCCGGTTTAAGCCCTGAGTCAGTATGATAGAAAAACTTTTATCTCCTGTTTTTCTTACCTTACAGGGCAGTGTCTTTCGTTCCAGCTCAGCCAGCCACAGGCCGGACGCCATTTTTTTCAGAAACTCCTCCGTAACCGGGCGGTCTATGGTTACCTCATACTCCTTTTCATGCCCATTGCCGCAGCGCATGATTTTATTTACCAGATCCCCCTGATTGGTCATCAGTAAAAGGCCCTGAGAGTCCTTATCCAGACGGCCGATGGGATAAATCCGCTCCGGATATGCCAGAAATTCCACAATGTTTTGTGCCCTGTCTTTATCAGAGGTAGTGCATACAATCCCTCTGGGCTTATTTACCGCTAAAAGCACCTGTCTGGGAGTTTTTTCCTTTTCCCCAGCTTTTCCCACAATCCGGCCGCCGCAGACCACACGCTGGCCCTCAGACACCTTCTGGCCTGTTACAGCCGGTCTTCCGTCCACCAGGATCTTTCCTTCCTCAATCAGACGATCTGCTTCCCGTCTGGAACAGACGCCCATGCGGCTCAGCCATTTATTTAAACGTTCTTCCACAGGCATCCCTCTCTTTTCATCAAAACTTTCACAACTATCATATGTTCCATCAGTATATCATCAATTCCACATTCAGGCAACAAAAGGCCTTTGCTTCTGTATTTGCCGTCTGCGGCAGAGCCAAATAAGGATATGAGAAAACAGGCGCAGATCCAATTAGCCGGTTTTGAACGAAAAATGCTTGTAAATGGATCAGGCGAACAGATTTTCCACAGGTATTGCAGCAGCTTTCAAGGATTCAGCCGGGGCATTTTCACAACGGAGCGGTTCATGTGGGGAACAAAACCGTACTGTACATGGGATCTGTATAGCGTAAAACCCGCAAATGCAATAAGCGAAAAAGCGTCCGGTCAAACGTATCCTGACGCTTTTTCGCTTAACTTTCTTTCATCCCGGCCGTTTTTTCCTTACTCCTGACCATTCACAATAAACATCGCATCCCCAAAGGAGAAGAAACGATACCGCTCCCGGATGGCCTCCTCATAAGCATTCAGGATATGCTCTCTTCCGGCCAGAGCGCTGACCAGCATTACCAAAGTAGATTCCGGCAGATGGAAATTGGTGATCAGGGCATCCAGGATTTTAAAACGGTAGCCCGGATAAATGAAAATATCGGTCCAGCCTGTTTTTGCCTGCAAAATGCCGTCCTCGGTAGAAGCAGATTCCACGGTACGGCAGCTGGTAGTGCCCACGCAGATCACTCTTCCTCCCGCTGCTTTAGTGTCATTCACCTTTTTAGCCTCTGATTCCTCTACCACATAAAACTCAGAATGCATATGGTGATCAAGGACATTTTCCACCTTAACCGGACGGAAGGTGCCAAGGCCCACATGAAGGGTCACATGAGCAATCTTAACTCCCATATCCTCAATCTGCTTTAACAGCTCCTTTGTAAAATGGAGTCCTGCTGTGGGAGCCGCCGCAGAACCCTCGTGAACTGCATATACCGTCTGATAGCGGTTTTTATCCTTTAACTGATGGGTGATATAGGGCGGAAGGGGCATCTGTCCCAGCTGGTCTAAAATTTCCTCAAAAATGCCCTCATAGGAAAACTGAATCAGGCGGTTTCCGTCATCTACAGTCTCCAAAACCGTTCCTGTAAGAAGCCCGTCTCCAAAGTCAATGACCGTTCCCGGCTTTGCCTTCTTCCCCGGTTTTACCAGAGTTTCCCAAATATCATTCTCCCTTCTTTTTAACAGAAGAAGTTCTATTTTTGCCCCCGTATCCTTCTTTACGCCAAACAATCGGGCAGGAATAACCTTGGTGTCATTGACCACCAGACAGTCTCCGGGACGGAGATAATTTACAATATCCTTAAATACTCTGTGTTCAATCGCCCCTGTGTTCTTATCCAGCACCAGAAGCCTTGATGAAGATCTGTCCTCTAAGGGATCCTGAGCGATCAGCTCCTGAGGCAGATCAAAATAAAAATCCTTTACATCCATGATCGTTTTTCCTCCAAACGGCGCAGTATGCGCCTGTGTTTTATTCTATACTGACTGAAGCCTCGGACTCGCTCTGGCTTTCCTGAACCGTCTGCTCCGGTGCTGTTTCTTCACCTGAACTCTGTGTATCTGCCTCTGCTTCAGCTTCTCCTGATCCGGCTTCTTCCGCTGCTTCCTGAGATTCCGGACTGTCCGTGGAAATTCCTCCCTCCAAAATCTGTACCTGGCTGTCAGAGCCTTCCTGTGCGCTGTCATCTCCTGTGACGATCGCGCCGTTGCTTAAGCCCTTATAAACGCCTGCTAAAAGCGTATCGGACTCTATGGCCTCTTTTAATTTTGCCTTTACCTGCCGATTGAGGAGCCGTACCCCCTCAGTCCGGTTCTGCTCTGCCACATAATCGGCTTCCTCGCCAATGACATTTTCCCGGATTTTATAGCTTCCGCTCTCATCCTTTGCCACGTAGCACCACATGATGCCCGGAGCCAGGGTATCAACCCGGTTAAACTTCACATCATAGGTCACATAAACCACAAAGGAATCCTCTGTAAGCCCCTTTCTGGTATAACAGGTCACATCCTGATAATCCTGCACATATACGGCTTCTTCCTTCAAGGCCTTTTTATAATAGTCCATGTTTCCGTCATCGGCCTTTCCAAAAACCTGATAGAGCGCAGCCGGATCCTGATCGATCTTTGCCTGAAAATAGGCTCCTACTACTTCGTTTACCTGCGGATAGGCATCCTTTTCCAGATCATACGCAGAAAAATCCGTCACTGTCTCTGCTTCTGAGCCGTTTTCTTCTGCCAATGAAGCTTCTGAAGGCTCATCCGCCTCTGCTGCCTCAGAGGTCTGCTCCTCTGTGCCGTGACTCACATCCTCGCCCAGAATCTCAATTACGCCATCCTGGTGTGTGCCGTCCTTCCCCGCAAAATGGGATATCATAAGAGAACCTGCAGCCAGGACTGCCAAAACCGCAGCTGCAGCAGCTCCCAGCTTTACATATCTGCTTTTATTATCTCCGGGCCCTTTATAGCTTGATTTCCATTTAACCCTGCGCTTCATCCTCTGACCTCCGTTTCAGGCCCCATAAAGGCCGTATCTCCGCTCTATTCTAGCAAAAAGGGATTCAAATTGCAACAGAAAAACCAGGAGGACACGCCCCCTGGTTTCTCTGTGTAATGCAGAATAAGGTATCAAAAATGCGTCTGATAGGAATCGAACCTACGCACGCGGCTCCGGAGGCCACTGCTCTATCCACTGAGCTACAGACGCATCTCTATTATATTACTATACTTTTTAAAAAACTGCAACTACTTTTTTTATTTCCAATCTTGTTTTCCGATCTTTTTTATCTCTTTTCCAATGAATTACCATTTTTTTCCTTGACATACGAAAAAATTATGCTAAAATGGCATTTGTTGCTCATATATTACAAAAGTGTTAAATATTATTATTATTGTGTTAAGCATTGATTGCAATTATGAACGCATGGAGGTTATTTTATAATGAAGATACGACATTTACTCACCGGACTGGCAATAATGGTTTCCTTTATGGCTGCCTCTGCCTTCACTGCTCTGGCAGCTCCTGCAAAGGGCCGCTTTGAAGAAGTGACTGAGCACGCCATCACCGGCTGGGCCTATGACAGCGATGAGCCAGATGAGGCGCTGAATGTAAATATTACGATCAAAAATGAAGAAACAGGAAAAGAAGTCTTAAATCAATCCGTAAAGGCCGGAGAATTCCGCCAGGAGCTGCTCGATGACGATAAAGGCAACGGAAATCATGGCTTTACTCTGAATGTGGACTGGCCCTCCTTCAGCGACGGCTCCTATATCATCGAGGCTACGGTAGACGGACGCACTTTTTCCAACACAAGAACCTACACCTATGGAAATTCGGATACGGCAAAGGAAGAAGCCGATTCTAAAGCCTCCTCTTCTGTCCGCTCTCTGGGAATCTTTAAGACCACTGGCTACTGCCCCTGCAAAAGCTGTTCCGGCGGCTGGGGCCGTCATACCAGTACAGGCGCCGTGGCTACTGCCGGGCATACCATTGCAGTCGACCCTTCTGTGGTACCCTACGGCTCCAAAATCATGATCAACGGCGTCGTATATACCGCAGAAGACAAAGGTGGCGGAGTCCGGGGCCACCACATTGATATTTTCTACGATACACATTCCGAATCCAAGCATCACGGCGTTCAGAATACAGAAGTTTTTCTGGTAGCAGCATAACCCATATCAGACCACTCACTCACAAAAACAGCAGGCTTATCTGAGAAATACTCCCAGATCAGCCTGCTGTTTTTTCTGTTATTTAATTTTCCATAAGCTCTGCTCCGTGATAAAAGAAGTCCAGAATATCCTTATAAGTTTTTCCTGATTTTGCCATAGACTGAGCGCCGTTCTGGCTCATCCCCACTCCATGTCCGTAGCCTCCTCCATAGATGCGGAAAAATATGCTCCCGTCCTCCTCTGTTATTTTATCAACAGAGATAAATGCACTTGGCAGAGACGCTGCGTTCATCTTAGAACCATCCTGTCTGCGGATGGCATTTTCTTCATTTCCAAGAAAGGTACGAATGGCACTCTGTCCCTTGATCCGAACCGTATCCTGATCTCCCTTTACAGTGAGCTCAGAAGCAATGCCTCCTAATCCTCTTGCGGACACTGTCAAATCCTGGATCGTTCCTGCCTCAGGCGCTTTGGCTGCGATCTGTTCTGCCGTGATCTCCGTCTGCCAGCGGAACATTGGATACTCTGCATCATAGGATGTAATATTTCTGGAACGGATATACGCATCAAAGGTATCGTTATCCTCCATCGTAAGCTCCCTGGCTCCATTTTTAATCTGCATGGATCTGAGATAAGGAAGATTCTCTCCTGTATTCCCCCATACGCTTCCATCCGCCCCATGACCGCAGGAGGTGGAATAGTAAAAGGCGTCAATGGGTTCTCCATCAAAGGTAAGCAGCTGTCCATATGTTTCATCCACCGCCTGATCGGTACGTTCATTGGTCTGGGTATTATTGTAAACCTGAAAACTGGTGCTGTCATCTACGTGAGCACCGTACGCTCCGTATGTATTTCCCTGAATCTGACGGTAAGCATAGGTTCTGGCACAGACTGCCTGGGTCTTTAAGGCTTCCTTTTCATAGGAAGCAGGCATTTCGCTGGGAACTACCTTTTTAAGATAATCCTCCAGATACAGCTCATTGATCAAAACCAGACCTTCCTCTTCTTTTTTAATTTCCAGCGAACCGCTGTATACGGGCTGTCCCTGTGCCCGCTCCAGGGAGCAGATCGTAATTCCCTCTTCCTTTTCCGGGATAATGGTCATACGGCCGTGTTTCAGCCGTTCATCCTCCGCCGTGAGGGTAAGCACCTCCCCCTTTTTCAGGGTACTCTCCTTGCTGTCTCCGTCATCATTTTTGCAGACCAGTCTGGCGTCACAGTTTAACTCAAGCTCTGCCTTTTTATGGAAAAGATTTTTAAAGCCCGTATCCATCAAAAGGACTCGAATGGTCCTGGCGTCAAAAGGCCTCTCTAAAAGGGCTGCGCAAAGCTTTCCATCTGCTGCCACAAACTCCTGAAGATCATAACCTACCAGAATGTCTGCGGCTCCCAGAACACTAAATTCCCCGAACAGCTTATATACGTAAAAATTTTCATCCAGAGGAATGGTCCCGTATCCTTCAATCTCTACCGTATCTTCTGTAACCGAAAGGATTTTTCCGTGAATCCGTTCCTTTTTCACCGTTACCCGGCTGAGACGGCCATGCTCCACATAGAGATCTGCCAGATTGGGAGCCAGACGGCCTTCTGTCTTTTTCGCTTCCTCCGCCAGCTTTCCTTCTGCCTTAAACTCTCTGGACGCCGCTCCCATATAAGCCTTAAACACGCCGTCCTTTACCTCAGAAAGCCATATATTGCGGTAGACCACACTGCCGTTTTTTACCGCCGTCACAGCGGCAATCTCATTTCCCCGAACCATAAACCGGATCTCATGGTCCAGCCAGGCATCCAGGGCCAGTCCCTGAAAGCCATACTCCCCCTCTGTGGTGTATGCAGTCCAGCTTGGCGCTCCCTGTATATTAGATGGAGTTCCATATAAAATGGCAGTGATTTCTTTTACATTTTCATCCGGGTCTGCCTCTTTTAAAATCTCTCTGTAAAGCTCCCACCACTGATCTGCCGGAAATGGCTTCTGTCTGTTTTTATCCTTTAAACCCACCTGCCGCTTTAAACGGCCTGAAAACTTTGCCGCTGTATAAGCTGCCTCCTGATAGGTAAACTCCTTTTGAGCGCTTTCCAGATCTGCCGGGGTCAGCTCCGGGTTTAAATATCCTCTCTCATAGAGCAGATCCATATATTTCACAAACCAGTTATCCTGTTCCTGCTCCGAAAACCAGGATTTTTCCCGCTGTTTTGCTTCGGCCTCACACTCTTTCCGGTCTGCAAGCGCCAAAGCCAGGGCTTTGGAAACCTCTGCCCGTGTGATGCCTTCCTTTTCCGGTTCTATCCGTACGATCACCACAATCAGCAGGATAATGACGCCAATGATACCGGCAATCCAGGCAATCATCTTATTTTTACCATTCATCCCATTATTCTCCTGATATAAAATAAAGCAGCGAGAATACCCCCGCTGCTTTTATCATCTGTGACCCCAAGGTGCCGGCTCTTACATATTGACGCCTAGCAATGCTAGGTGGGCAACCTCACTTAAGCTTCTGCCTTCCACTCGTACGGAGGCGTGACATCCGCTTAAAAATATTGGAATCCCTTTTGTCAAATGTAGGTTCAAAATTGGTAAGAAATCGAACACCCCAGGAATCACAAATCTGTCTCATTTATCATGGCATTATTATACCCCAAAGCGCTGTGTTTTTCAAGCTGATTTTTCAAAGTTTTCAGATCAGAGGCGCAAAAACAGCGTCCGTATATCCCCTTAAAGTTTCCGGAGATAATGTAACCTGAACACCCCTCTGACCGGCGCTGACTGTAATTTTATCGTAAAGCTGGGCTGTTTCCTCTATATAAGTAGGAAATTTCTTTTTCATGCCAATGGGTGAACAGCCGCCCCGGATATAACCGGTCACAGAAAGCATATCCTTTACATGGATCATTTCCACCTTCTTCTCTCCGGCTGCCTTTGCCGCTTTTTTAAGATCCAGCTCCTCATCTACAGGCAGGCAGCACACCAGATATCCTTTTTTCTCGCCTTTTAACACCAGTGTTTTATACATCGTATCATGGTCCACACCCATGAGATCGGCTGCATGGCTGCCGGAAAGATCATTTTCATCTACCTCATAGGTTCCCGTTTCAAATGAAATGCCTGCTGCCTCTAAAAGACGCATCACATTTGTCTTTACTGTCTCTTCTGCCTTTTTTGCCTTCACTGCTGATTCCTTCTCTCTTTACGTTCTGTTACCGTCTGGAATTTGCCTTTTCCACATGGATATTTTTGCCCCGAATCTTTGCATGGCTCATGGCCTTTAAAACATTCTCCGCATATTCTGCCGGAACATCCACAAAGGTGTAGCCGTCATACATATCAATGCTTCCCACCAGACGGCCGGGAATGCCGGATTCGCCTGCCACGGCTCCCAGGATATCTCCCGGAGTTACCCTCTGGGCCTTTCCAATATTGATAAACAGACGGGCCATATGCTCCCCGGCGCCATTGATTACATAATCTACCGCAGCGCGGTCGGTAGCGCCTTTGCGGTTTCCTCTGCTACCCCGGCTGCGTTCTCTTCCACGCCCTCTGCCGAAGCTGTCCAGATCGTCTAAGGATCTGGCGGGAAGATAATTGTCAATGATATCCTCATTATCATCGCCCATGGCCATTTTAAGAAGGGCTGCTGCCACATCCAGGGACGTATAGTCCTCCTCAATGAGCTTTTTCTCCAGGATATTTACCACTTTTGCCAGATCGCTGTCATTTAAAGTCTCCTGAACCTGATCTAAAATCTTCTCCGCCTTGATTTCCGTAATATCATTTAAAGACGGGATCGCCTGAGGGATGATCTTTGTCTTGCAGTAGCGCTGGATATCTCTGAGCTTGTAAACCTCTCTGCCCACAACCAGACTGAAGGCCTTTCCTTCTCTTCCCGCTCTTCCTGTACGGCCGATGCGGTGTACGTAATACTCGTCATCCTGAGGGATATCGTAATTAAATACTGCCTCTACATTTCCTACGTCAATACCTCTGGCCGCCACATCGGTTGCCACCAGAATATCGGTGCGTCCCTTGCGGAAGCTCTCCATGACACGGTCTCTCTGCACCTGTTTTAAATCTCCATGAAGGCCCTCTGCAAAGTATCCTCTTCCCTGAAGGGCCTGAACCAGCTCATCCACCTGGCGCTTGGTATTACAGAATACCACAGAAAGCTTCGGATCGTAAAGATCCAGAAGACGGCACATAACCTCTACCTTATTTTTCGGCTTTACTTCATAATAATACTGGGTCACCTTGGGAACGGTCAGTTCCTTTTTGATCACACGCACGGTAACAGGATCCGTCTGGAATTTTCTGGCAATTTCTGCAATCGCCTGGGGCATGGTTGCTGAAAACATCAGCGTCTGACGCTCTTCGGGAAGCTGGCTTAAGATTGTCTCCATATCCTCTAAAAAGCCCATATTTAACATCTCGTCCGCCTCATCCAGTACAACGGTATGCACATGGTCTGTTTTCACGGTTTTGCGGCGCATATGGTCCATCACGCGGCCCGGTGTTCCCACTACGATCTGGGTACCGTCTTTTAAAGCCCGGATCTGGCGCACAATGTCCTGTCCTCCATAAATAGGCAGAACCTTAACGCCGTGCATAAACTTGGCAAAACGGCGCAGCTCCTCTGCCACCTGGATTGCAAGCTCTCTGGTAGGCAAAAGCACAATTGCCTGAAGTTTCTTCACCTTTGGATCAACCTTCTGAAGAAGGGGGAGGCCAAAAGCTGCCGTCTTTCCCGTACCCGTCTGAGCCTGGCCGATCATATCTCTGCCCTCTAACACAACCGGGATCGCCTGAGCCTGGATGGGAGAAGCCTCCTCAAAGCCCATCTCCGTAATGGCGCGGATAATCCGCTCGTCTAACTGTAACTCTTCAAATTTTACAATATCCATAAACTGCTGTTTTCCTCTTTCATTTATCAGTGTATATCGCAACAAAACGAGAGGTTGCCAGCCACGCTCGGCTTTTCATCCTCTCGCTTCGTACAGTGAATTACTATATCAGATTATGTTTGCTGTGTCAATGAAGAAGTCTTACAGACAAGAGCGGAACGGGATATTCTGAGGTGCTTCAAAGCAATCCTCAAAGCCACGGCGATGGTGATAATACATTTTATCCTTATCCTGCGGATATACATATTTTCCGCCTACCTGCCAGAAGAACGGGTGGAATTTATACTCATTTCTGTCTTTCTTAAAATCGTAAAGAAGACGGATCTCCTCACAGTCAGCCTGGAAGTTTGTCCAGACATCCCAGTGAATAGGAACTACTACCTTACACTTAAGATTCTCTGCCATACGCAGAATATCTGTTGAAGTCATCTTATCCTGCATGCCCACTGGATTTTCACCAAAGGATCCAAAAGCCACATCAATATCATGATCCTTTCCATGCTTTGCAAAATAAATGGAGAAATGTGAATCACCTGAATGATATATATTTCCTCCGGGAGTTTTTACCAGATAGTTAACTGCCTTCTCATCCATATCAGTAGGACATACTCCTGTCAGTTCTTCTCTGTCCGGTCCAGTCTTATCAGTTGTTACAATACAGGTACGATCAAAGGAATCCAGACATACAATTTCAATATCCTTAATCTTGATTACATCTCCCGGATGTACTACCTGACACCGTTCTGCAGGTACGCCCCAGCCAATCCAGGTATCAACTGATTTCTGAGGGCCAATAAACGGAACCGGAATTTCTTTTCCGTTTTCATCTGTCGTTGTCATACCGCTCTGAATCACATGAGCAGCCCATTCTGCCGACATATGATCCTGATGATAGTGTGTTGCTAAAACTGCATCAACCTGCTTGAATGCAAATGGATCAATTACAAAAGGAACGTTTCTTAAATTTGGCTGCATAGCACGGCCGCCGCACATATTGGCCATCTGATGTCCCGGCTTCATCTTACCGTCTCCATGGGTTCTCTTACCGTTTCCGCACCATAAATCAATTGTGATATTAGCTCCTCCCGGTGTTTTAAACCAGATTCCGGTACAGCCCAGCCACCACATAGCTACATTTCCGGGCTCGACAACCTCATTTTCAATATCCTCTACCAGCCAGGTTCCCCACTCAGGGAAAGTGCTCATAATCCAGCTTTCTCTTGTGATTTCATTCACTTTACTCATTGCGCATCGTCTCCTTTTTATATTGGGTGTGTCATCCGTTTTATCTGCTGTAAATCTGTCTGTACATCTGATTCATCTGCTCTCTGGCTTCCCTGTACAGCCCGGTATATGCTTCTGACGGAACATATATCCGTTCTTCACTGTTTTTCTTAAGCATCCTGAATGCCTCTTCCACAGATCTGTATACGCCCATTTCTGCTGCCGCTACCATAAATGCACCTCTTGCCGTTGCATCTGATTTTCCACGGCGCACGATTGGTGTTCCATATACATCGCTCTGGATCTGATTAAATGGTTCGCTGTTTGTAAGTCCTCCGTTGACACAGATTTCCGACAGTTCCACATATTTTTTCATGGCTTCAATTCCATTGCCGATTTCATAGCAGATTCCTTCCAGAAGGCCTCGAAGCATATCAGCACGTGTAGTTCCCAGGGTTATGTTTGAAAATACACCTCTGGCCTGACTGTTCCAGTCCGGAGTAGAACGTCCCTGGAAATATGGAAGACACAGACAGCCATGGGATCCCGGCGGAACAGATGCTATATCCCGGTTCAGCTCGTCATAGCTGCAGTTTCCGTAAAATTCTCTTTTAAACCAGTCAAATGCAGAACAGCATGTCAAAACACTGGATTCCAGAATATACTGACCCTTTACAGATGATACGTTGCAGATTACATCCTGCTCAAGATTGGATGGTACCTCATTTAATGCTGCAACAAGAAATCCTCCTGTTCCTGCTGTAACTGATAAAATTCCTTCTTTTACTACTCCCTGTCCGATAGCCCCGCACTGCTGGTCTCCACCTGCAGTGATCACAGGAACCCCTTCTGGGCATCCGGTGCGTTCCCGGAATGTTCCGGATGTATAACCACAGATACTTCCCGGCTCTATGAGGCGGCACAGCTTTTCCTCGTCTACTTCAAACAGTTCCAGAAGTTCCGGATCCCATTGACGCTTCCGTATATTCATAAGCAGAGACCGACTTCCATACGTATAATCTGTACATACTTCACCTGTCATACAGAATATGAGATAATCCGGAATTACCATAAATGTCCTTGTTTTGCTGTATACCTCTGGCAGTTCCCGGCGGATCCAGGTCATCTTGCTGGCAGAAAATACCGGATTCACCCTGGATCCGCAAAGCGAAAATACCTTGTCGTTTTTATCTCTGAGACTGTCGCAGATATCGCCTGTTCTTTTATCCTGCCACATAATAGCCGGACACAAAGGCTTAAATTCCCGGTCTACCGGAATAACAGATGAACGCTGGGATGTAATTGCAATGGCATCCACCCTCCATCCCTTTTCCTCTGTCTCCGCAGTGATTTCCCTGAGAATACCATATAAGGCATTTTCCCAGTCAGAAGCATCCTGCCAGACCCAGCCCTTTTCCCCGTAAGTAACCTGATAGAGCTGCTGCCTTTGTGTTAATGTTTCTCCATCCTGTGTAAACAGGATTCCCCTCATACTGGAGGTTCCAACATCTATTACAAGAATATTCATCCTGTTACGGCTTCCTTTCTTACTGCTCGGTTTTCGGTGTCAGGTTATCCTCAAATTCCTGCTCCAGCTGCCGTTCATATTCTCCCTTAAAAGTACCTGTCAGGAACCGTTTCATTCCTTCTTCCTGAAGGCGTTTCCATGAATACGTCTCTTTTTTAACCAGGATCGGGTAATAGAGGACTCCGTTATTTCTGGCTGCCGAACGGTCTCCCGGCGCATCCCCTACCATCAGAACGTGATCTGTCTGATAGCCCTTTTTTAACAGTTCATTGATACAAAACTGTTTGCTTCCTGCATCCTGAGAAAGCATCAGGTCAGTATGTCCAGCCAGCCCATGGGTCTGCCACTCCTCTGCCACAGCCTGTGCATTAGCGGAAGAGACAACAACAATATCTGCTTTTTCATGAATCATAGCCAGCGTTTCTTTTACTCCCTCAAAGGGCAGTTTTTCACTTTCCGGCAGGGCATCAATCTCCCGGTTTACAGCAGCCGACCAGTCAAAGGCCTTTTTTAAGATATCTCCGCCTCCTGCCTCAATGGCTGCCATCAGATTAGCCGGTGAAAGTTCCTTTGCAGTGTCTGTCCACTTTGCCAGATCCTCCAGCCCCTCAATTTTACATACATGCCCGTCCACCCAGCGCAGTACCGCCTCCAGCGCCTTAAAGCGGTTAATTCCTCTGGTCATCGTATACAGATTAACGTCATTCCAACGCTTCTCTGTTTCCTCTTTCCACTGCTCAAGCTTCCACTCCCGGATCATACATGGACCAAAGCAGCGAAAATGTTTCACATCCATTGTATCCATAGCACAGCCGTCAGAATCCACACAAACCAGATATTCTTTTTTTTTCACATATTTTTCTATTATGTTTGACATACTCACCTCTATTTGACAGTTCTTATCCCAACTGTCCTTATGATATTCCTTCCCATCTTTCCTTCAGGAAATGGGCTGCCATTTTAGGACTACGGTCGCGCGTAAACACTCCCTTTTTATTACCCCCAACGCGTTTGATATTCTCTGCTGTTGCAAAATCTGCAAAGTTCCATACATGTTCACCTGTTATATATGGAAGACTGTCAAAAACCTCACCATATGCCCGCAGGAAATCAACCTGATACTCTTCGCTGAATATACGGGCATTTATATCATGGAAACCGGCAATGGTATCTGCTCCGTATTCTCCCAGCATAATAGGTTTATCGGGACACCGCTTATGAAAGCCCTCAAGCTCATCCTTTAAAAGAGCTGCTGCTCCTCTGAGATTTCCCTCCGTATCATACCAGCCGCGATAGCGGTTGATGATCAAAAGATCACAGATTTCAGCCACCTTGCAGCTGACAGGGTTAGAACCTTCATATGTAACCAGTGTAGCCGGACGTTTCTGTTCATCCAATTCCCGAACAAGATTTAACAATGGTTCGAAATATTCCTTTGCTCCGTCCTCCTGGCTGGCAGGCTCATTTGCAACACTCCAGATAATAACACAGGGATGATTTTTATCTCTCTGAACCATATCACGCAGAACCTGACGGTGATGCTCAGCCGTCTTAAAAAGCTTCCATGTTCCGTTGGGATTGCCTCCCAGAAGTCCTGTAGCCGTGAAGCCGGCGTTCAGTCCTACCGCAGGAGCCTCATCAATGACTAAAATTCCTTCTCTGTCACAAAGCTGAAGCATCTCTTCACAATATGGATAATGACTGGTACGGAAAGAGTTGGCACCGATCCATTTTAACAAACCAATATCCTTTACATTGTATGCCATATCAAAGCCGCGTCCGTGAACAGGTGAATCTTCATGTTTTCCAAATCCCTTTAAATATACCGGCTTACCGTTTAAATGAATCCGGCAGTCACGAATCGATACCTCCCTGAATCCGAACACTTCAGTGTATGTATCCTTTTCTCCGTCACTTCCTGTAAGAGTAACCTCCAGACTGTATAAAACCGGATGTCCGGGTTCCCACAGCTGTACCTGATCAATCCGTCCTGTTCCTTTAAAGCCCTCGCCCGCTGCAACTTCATTTCCCGCAGCATCCAAAAGACGTACAGATACTGTTCCCTCTCCATTTGCCTTTACATCCCAGTAAAAGCTTCCGTCCATTTTTCCGTAAATACTGATATCTTCAATGTATGATTCAGGAGCAGTATAAAGGCAGACAGGACGCATAATTCCGGAATAATTGTAAAAATCAAAATTAGGAAGGTTATGAATCTCTTCCGGCAGCCCCGGAAACTTCTGATGCACCATACGGCCTGCCGGCAGCGTTGTTTCATCTACTATATTATTTACAATTACTTCCAGTTCGTTTTCCCCTGCTCTGGCCGCCTCCGTAATTTCAAAGGAAAATGGAAGAAAACCGCCAGAGTGTTTTCCAAGACAAGTTCCATTCAGCCATACCTCTGCCTTATGAGTTACACTTCCAAACCGAAGAAACAGACGTTTTTCCAGCATCCGGGAACTTACTGTGAACGTTCTTCTGTAATACAGATTTCCTACATGATCTGCAAAATCGCGGCCAGTGTAGATATCATTATAAGAAGAAGGTACCGGCATAGGCATAATTTCCCCCTTTGCCTCCCCATTCATAAGACAAAAATCCCATACTCCATTTAAATCAAAAACCATTCTGCTTTCTGTCATTTTCGGATACAGCATAAATATTCCTCTCTTTCATTAGAATAGCAAAGGGGAAGGGGCATACCACCCCTCCCCCGATTCATTCTGCTTAATTACTTGCCTGCCTTATCCTTCATCATCTGAGTACCATTTTTCATCATGGAATCAATTACGTTATCAAGGCTTTCTGTTCCTAATAAGAATTTAGCACTTTCATCTGTCATCATAGCTGCTAACTCCTTATTGTAAGAAGGAACATTTGCATACAGATTATCCTTCCAAGCCGGATTGTTAATTACGTTCTTTAATGCTTCTACATCTACATACTTAGGATCTTCGATCTGCATATTAACGAATTCCATCTTATCGATTCCCTTTTCTGCAGAAACACTGATGCCACGGATACGCATACCCTCTGTGGTATAGAAACGGATGTAGTCATAAGCTTCCTGAGGATGCTTGGATGTCTTGCTGATGCTGTAGAAATGGGACTCTGTATAGGTAGTTCCTGGCTCTGCATCTTCCCATGCAGGAATTGGTGCAAAGGTAGTTACAAACTCGTGAGGATACTTATCCTGGTCATCCAGCTCAGGAATCATGAAGCTTCCGATTGGCAGCATTGCGATCTGTCCGTTGAAGAACTTATCACGGTAGTTCATGTTCATAGACTTAACGTCTGCATAAGGAACCTGGCACTTATCTTCATTTTCCATATCGTAACGGAACTGCAGCCACTCTTTAAACATTGGATGATCAAAGTTTACAGCCGTCATATCAGCATTGAACATTGGGTTGTCCGGATAGTTGGACCACATTCCCATGTAGTTATAATGATCCCAGGAATGGAAATAGGAACCATAGCGCTTACTTGCGCCTTCACCCTGTGTCATCTTGTTGGCATAGTCACGATAATCTGCCCATGTCCAGTCAAGCTCCGGAACAGGAAGACCAGCCTCATCCAGATAGTTCTTATTAATCAGTACAAACCATGACTTCAGATCTCCAGGAATTCCATACATCTTTCCGTCAACCTTCTGTACGATAGCATATGCGTCCTCAGGTTTTACACCTTCCTTCTCAAAGAACTCTTCCAGAGGCAGATATGCGCCGGATGCTGCTCTCTGAGCATGCTCCGGGAATGCAGATGCCATCAGGATATCCATTTCCTCGCCGCCCATTACCATCATATCTACCTTTTTGTAGTACTCTGCTGCAGTCATATCACCATAGTAGTCATATGTAATGGTTACATTAGGATGCTCTTTTGTGTAAGCCTCTGCTACCTTCTTATCCAGTTCCTTGTTAGCTGTCTGCCAGGAAACAAAGCGCAGATTAACCTGCTCACCTTCCTTGGCAGCCTCTGTGCTGCCGCCCTGAGCACTCTCTGCAGGAGCTGCTGATTCCTTTTTAGCTCCGCCGCCGCATCCTGTCAGCATTCCTGCTGTCATGGCTGCTGCCATCATGGCTGCAAAAAACCGTTTGCTTTTTTTCATTTTAAAAACCCTCCTTAAATTATATATATAATACATTTGTTAACCCTTTACTGCTCCTGTAGCAATTCCGTCTACTACAAACCGCTGACAGAACAGGAACACAATGATCAATGGCAGAATTGCGGAAACTGCCGCAGCCATGATCAGAGAATAATAACTTCCTGATTCAGAAGCAAACTGCTTCATACCAAGCTGGATCGTATAAAGTGCACGGTTGTTTAAGAATACCAAGGGAGCCTGGTAATCATTCCATGTCCATACGAATTTCAGGGTTGCCAGTGTAGCCAGAGATGGCTTGATCATAGGCATAATAATCCTGAAAAAGATAGTTACATGACCTGCACCATCAATCATGGCTGACTCAGACAGGGATTCAGGAATAGCAAGCATTGCCTGACGAAGCAGGAACACGCCGTATACACTGAACGCCAGCATAAGGATCAGACCTGCATGAGAATTGTAAAGTCCGATCTCACGCATGATAATGAACTGTGAAACGATGGTAACCTGAGGCGGGATCATCATGGTTGCAAGGTAAGCCAGGAAGATTTTGTCACGTCCCTTAAATTTTACCTTAGAAAAGCCATAAGCGCCCAGAGCAGAAACAAATACCTGAAGAAAGGTTGCTCCCAGTGTTACCTTTATGGTATTTAAGTAATACAGTCCAAAGTTATAGGTACCTCCCCAAACTTCTTTCATATTTTCCACCAGATTCCAACGGGGAGGAATCCACTGAATAGGGAAGTTAAATACATCCGCCTCTACCTTACAGGCAGTAGACATCATCCAGATCAGAGGCAGCACCATGGAAATACCCACTGCCCAGAAAATAGCTGTCAGGATTACTTTTGTAATATTGAGTTTTTTCACCTGTATGCCCCTCCTTACTCATTTGAAAACTTTGCCTGCATCTTCCACTAAACCAGTGTAACAATGAATACCAGTACGAAAAGCGCCCATGCCAGGGTATTGGCATAACCCATTTCAAAGTAATCGAAAGCAGTGCGGTATACATAGTAAGCCATAACGGAGCTGGAGCTTCCAGGACCGCCCTGGGTCAGTACACTGATCTGATCGAATACCTTGAAGGAACCGATGATACCCATAATTGTAAGGAAGAAGGTTGTAGGGGAAATCAGCGGCACTGTCAATGAAAAGAACTGACGGATCGAAGACGCACCATCTACCTTTGCAGCTTCATACACATCCTCTGGAAGTCCCTTTAAACCTGCCAGGAATACGATAGAATAGTATCCAACCTGCTGCCATACATATATGATCATGATCGATGGAAGAGACCACTTGAAGTCAGCCAGCCAGCCTGGAGGATTTGCGATTCCGATGGAACGGAAAAATTCATTAACTGGTCCGTAGCTAGGCTGTAAAAGAACCATCCACACCGTACATACAGCAACAACACTGGCGATATAAGGAATGAAGATCATGGTACGCACTACACCGCCGCCATAAATGTACTTGTTGATAATAGTAGCCATTACAAGTCCCAGTGCGATCAGAACAGGCACTGTTACTGCAGTAAATATAATGTTGTTCTTGTAGGAATTAAGGAACCACTCATCTGAGAAGAGACGGATATAGTTTGCAAGACCATTAAATTTGATTCCCTCTATACCTTCCATAAAGTTCCAGCTTGTAAAGCTCAGGCACAGGGAGATTACTACAGGAATAAAGGTAAAAATCAAAAATCCCAAAAGACTGGGAAGAATAAATCCCATACCTGTAAAAAAGTCCTTGCGCGCTTTCTTTGATCCTTTTGTATTCATAGGTTAATTCCCCCTTTCTCTCTACAGCCTAGTATCCCAGCGGCCGCAGAATACGTTATCATTGCAGGTTCCTTCAAACGCCGCCTCACCAGCTGCCTTTTCAATGGTCTGACGAATTACTTCTCTGGTAGGGGCATAAGCATTAATAAAGGTTTTAGCCATAGGCACATCCAACAAATGGTTGGTATAATTTAAAGAAATAAATATGGTAGGAAGTTCTTTTACATACCACGGAATCTCCGTAGAATGACCGATGGACCACTCCAGACGCACATTATTGGCTTGAGCATATCCCTTCATATTGATAAATACAAATACCACATCGTATTTCTTTTTAAACTCTTCTACCTTTCCGATTATCACGGAACGCAGCTCAGTTTCTTTTGTAATGCCATCATCCAATACTAGATCATAATAGCTTTCATGCATGGTGGTTTCATAACCAAACCTCTCCATCTCCTCCTTTACCAGCTGCTTTACAGGATCATGCTGGTTTTTACGTGAGATAGGTGGACTGCTGATTACAAAAGCATATGCTCTCTTATGAGTTTTTGGTGTAACAGGAAGATTGTGCTGAGTATCTTTTACAAGGGTGATACTCTTTTTAGCTGCTTCTGCTGCCATAGCAAGATGTTCTGCACATCCCACAACAGAAAGCCCCTCCTTTTCAGGTATCAGCGTACCCTTCTTCTTCTTTTCGTGAAGCTTTAAAGAAGCCTTTAATCCAAGAATACGGCGCAGCGCATCTGTAAGGCGCTCTTCTGTGATGATTCCATTTCTATAACCATCCATCATGTAGCCAAAATCTTCTTCGATATCATTAAAGAAGAGGAACATATCACAGCCTGCTGCAATTGCTCCGGGCACCTGCTGACTTCTTGGCATAGCAGCTGTCATTCCAGCCATATGGGAGGCATCCGTAAGAACAAGTCCATTAAATCCAAGCTTACCTCTCAGAAGATCCGTGATCAGTTCCGGCGCCAGTGTTGCCGGCATAATATCCTCATCCTTTATACCCGGACGAAGCTTTCTGGAGTATTCCGGCAGCGCAATATGACCCGCCATAATGCTCTGAATTCCGCTGTCGATCATTTCCTTATAAACATGACCGAAAGTAGAATCCCACTCATCACACTCCATTGTATTTACACCCATAACAAGATGCTGATCCAGTTCCTCAATTCCATCGCCTGGGAAATGTTTGCAGCAGACAGCAAGTCCGCTTTCCCTGACACCTCTCACATATGCCTTTGCATTTTTTATTACCAGTTCAGGATCCTTGCCATATGCTCTGGTATTTACGATCGTATTGCGCCAGTTATAAAGAAGATCACAAACCGGGCCAAAATCCCAGTTGCATCCCACAGCTGCAGCTTCTCTTCCGCTCACATATCCTACGCTGTAAGCAGTACTGTCATCATCCGTAGCTCCACATGCCGCCGCCGTGGCTACATACGTTCCTCCGCCGCAGGCTCCGTCACCGCCGTTGTCGCAGTTGCACGCGATTAAAACCGGAATTTTGCTGTGTTCCTGATAAAAACGGTTCTGTTCATAAATCTTTTCTGCCGGCTCATTGCTGTAACGGCATCCTCCGATATGAAAACGATCAAAAATCTCTTTCGTCTCATCAAAATCTTTTTTTCGATCCAGCATAATAAACAGCTGCCCAATTTTTTCTTCATCCGTCATGGATGCAATCGTTTCTTCTACCCAACGGATATCTTCATCTGACAGATAGAATGGTTTCTGTTTCAGATCAACCATATACTCGTACCTCCTTGTGATGTATGTCTGCAGTTCCCCAAAAAACTATTGTTTATATATGCCACTGCCTCTGACCGCCTGACAGGAACTTCGTTCTACCAAAGCCGGTCGAAGTTTTATCCCCCGTTCCTGCTCCTTCAGGGTACGTTCCCGTTTCATACGGATCAAAAGATTAATTGCACGCTTCACATGAAGCTTGTGTGAAATCGACACTGACGTCAGTTCCACTGCAGGAACCGCACCGTTGATATCATCAAAACCTATCACTGACATCTGGTCAGGAATCGCTATTCCATATTCCATACATGCCTTGATTACTCCGTTGGCTGTTGCATCACTGGCCGCAATGATGCCATCCGGAAGCGGCTCTCCTCCCGGCCTGAGGCTTTCCCGTATCAGTTCACTTGCCTGTCCATATCCACGATCAAAACTGCTTTTATAGTTTTTATCACTCTCGTAGACCTCAATCTCTGCTCCCCACTGTCTAGCCTCATCCATAATCCCTTCCACCCGGTAACGATGGACCAGACGGTCTTCCTTGATACCAATGCAGAGAATTTTTTTACATCCTCCCCGAATCAGGCGTTCGGCTGCCAGACTTCCACCCTTGCGCTCATCACCGCACACATAGGGAATCGGGCTGTTATCCGGCATTTCATTTAATGAAACGATCGGAACGTACCGCATATACTGATACAGATTTTTGGAGCTCATATCTCCCACAGGATAAAACAGGATCCCCTCCACCTGATTACTGATCAGAAGCTTGAAATATTCCATCTCTGTTTCATAATCCCGAAAACTATTGCAGAGAAGCACCTGATAACCATACTGCTGTGCCTCGCTGGTAAGAAGCACCATCAGCTGTGCATGAAACGGACTGGTAATATCCGGCACCACAATCCCCAGCGTTCTTGTATGACGCATCGTCAATCCGCTGGCGAGTGTACTGGGTACATAGGCCATGCGTTCGCAAATTTCCAATACATGATCTCTGGTTTCCTTCCCAATTCCACCCAAGCCATTAAGCGCTCTGGATACAGTTGCAACTGAAACGCCTGCCTCTTTTGCAACATCTTTGATTGTGATTTTTTTTGACTTCATCGGCTGTCTTTTCACTCCGTTCGTAAACATTTCCCTCGTCATATATAAAGTATAACATAACCTTTCATCCGAAACTATCCGACTATTTTACGATACGTTTTGCGTAACTTTGTAATAAATGCACAAATTTTATGCATAATTTTTATCGCTTTCGTCGAAACCTTTTTTGAATTTCCTTGTGTTTTACATTTATTTTTATCAGTTTTATCTTTTTTATATGTCTTCAAAAACAGCAGGAGGTCATTTTGCACATTTCGCAATGTGATGCACAGCTTATTCTTCCGAACGCGCCGGCAAAAGAACTGCGGCGTTATGTTCAAGGTGAATATATCTATGTCCCTCTCAAACTGGAAAACGGATGCAGCAGCCATGTGATCACAGCCGCCGCGTCCGTTTTTTGCAGGTGCAGATATTCTTAAAGTTATCTTACTTTTATGATTTATGAACTGCCGTCCCCTTCCCCAGATTTTTCTCAATCTTCTTTATTACATACAGATAGGAAATGCCTGTAAACAGACCGGCTCCCACCCAGGCGGCAGGATCGCAGGCGCAGGCCAGCCAATAGCTGTGAATATCCATAGCGATCACTGCTACGATCAGACGGGCTGCCAGCTCTACCACTCCGCCCATCATAGGCAGAAAGCCGTATCCGCAGCCCTGCATGGTATTTCGGAAGATAAAAATAGTACATAAAGGCACATAAAACAGGGTACAGATGGTTGTATACGTTCTGGCCCAGGGCATCATAGCCGCCAGATCTACCTCCCCTGAGAAGAACAGACCCAGACTTGGCCCCAGAGCTGCCGATACGACCACTGCAGATGCCACCGAATAGATTACCTCAATGATCAAAGCCGCACGGACACCCTGGCGGATTCGTCCTGCATCACCTTTTCCGTAATTCTGGCCGCTGTATACAGCCATCGTCTGCCCCATAGCTACCATTCCCTGGGTCAGCAGGCCATGGATTTTTCCGGCTGCCGCGTAGGCGGCCACTGCCTCAGAGCCAAACAGATTAATCGCTGACTGCATCACCATGGTTCCCGAGGAGGTAATGGCAAACTGCAGCGCCATGGGAATCCCCGTAGCCAGCTGATAACGGGTATCGCCCTTGTGGAATCGCCAGTGGCGCTTTTCCGGCATCAGGGCCGGCACCTTTTTATAGATGTAGGCTGCACATAATACAGCAGAAATTGCCTGAGACAGGTTAGTCGCCCAGGCAGCTCCGGCTACTCCCATTTTAAAGTTGATGATCAGGATCAGATCCAGCACTACGTTTAAACAGGCCGACAGCACCAGAAAAACAAGAGGCATACGGCTGTTTCCCACAGCTCTCAGATAGGAAGAAAACAGGTTATAAAATACATTGGCCACCATTCCCAGGCTGATAAGGGAAATATACTCATAAGCCTGCGCAAAAATGTTTTCCGGCGTATTCATCAGATGCAGCAAGGGACGCATAAATAAAAGGCTGGCTGCCGTAAAGCCAATGGCGCCGATCAGAGAAAGAAGGATACCGTTCGATACGCTCTGTCTTACCCCGTCCATCTTTTTTGCCCCGTAGCGCTGGGAGGTCAGCACGGCAAATCCGGCTGTAATGCCCTGTGCAAAGCCGTTTAATAAAAACATCACGGTTCCCGTTGATCCTACTGCTGCAAGCGCATCCGCACCCACATAGCGCCCCACAATGATGGTATCTGCCATGTTGTAAAGCTGCTGGAAAATATTTCCAATTGCAAGAGGCAGTGTAAACATGATCAGAACCCGAAAAGGGCTTCCTTTTGTCATATCCTGTTCCATTGCAGATTTCCTTTCCATTCTTACAGATTTCAGTTATGACATTGTAGCACAGGTATGAATCATTGTCACACATCAAATTAAACGAAATTTATTTTCTAACGCATTAAAATCCGTAATCTCATACAATCATACCATCCATGGATAAGCCCAGAGTTTAAAAACGGCCTGCCGCGCCCAGAACCAGCTTCCACATAATATCCCACATCTGAACCACAACAAAAACAAGGCTTACGGTGCAGATCAACCTGTTTGCCAGCCCATCCGCAGAAAACAGCCGCAGGCAAACACCTTTTTTATATGGATAAAAAATTTCTACCGGCTTTTTATTTAACAGATCCAAAAACATGTGGGAAAGAAAGCCTGCTGCCACATAGGGGATCAGCGGAGCATACAGAAAGTAAAACGCAGCCATCAAAAACCCCAGTGCCAGAAAAGAATGGGTAAAGCTTCTGTGGGAGGACAGCTTTCCTGCAATGGTTATCACCAGAAAAATCCCAAGTCCAAGAAGCTGCCTGCTCCCCAGATGGGAACCGATATGATCCCAGATTCCGGTGCTCCATTTCCAGTCTAAAAATAAGATCACAGCCCCTAAAAGCAGGGCTGTATTTCTCACGACCCGCGCATCCCGGCAGTAAGTGCTGGACTGTACGTCCAGATCGCAGATCAGTCCACCCAGAGCTCCTCCTAAAAGAGCCTGAAGGCAGCCGCCGATAGTATCAGGGGGCGAGATCAGCACAGCGGCCCCGATCCCGGCTATCATATGTGTTTTTCCCATCATGTCGTATCATCTCCCGTCTTGTCTTTTGTCTAAAAATGGGACCTGGCAAGCCCAGATCCCACATATACGTTCTCTCAATGTCCACAGCAGCCGCTGCAGCCGGAACAGCTCCCGGAGCAGCCGCCTGTTCCATTTTTCTTATCCTTCCATAGCTTCCTCAACGCAGCTGCAAGAGAAGCAAATACCAGAAGTCCAGTTACCAGATTCCACGGATTCATTTACATCACTCCCATCAGATTTCCAATGATTTTAACGATCATAGCCGCAATCCACGCAATCCCGCACTGCCACAGTACAACTAAAACCGCCCATTTTCCGCCCAGTTCACGCTTCACAGCGGCAATCGCTGCCACACAAGGCGTATAGAGCAGGCAGAACACCAGAAGGGATGCTGCTGCCAATGTGGTAAGGGCTGTCTCTACCCCGCCTGCAAAGAGGACTTCCAGAGTAGATACCACGCTCTCTTTTGCCATAAAGCCGCTGACAAGAGAGGTAATGATCCGCCAGTCCCCCAGTCCCAGAGGCGCAAACAGCGGAGCCAGCCAGCCGGAAATCACAGCCAGGATACTTCCCGATGAATCCTCTACCAGATTAAACTGGAAGTCAAAGCTCTGCAAAAACCACACAGCCACCGTAGCTACCAGAATTACGGTAAAAGCCCTCTGCAGAAAATCCTTAGCCTTTTCCCATAAAAGCTGGCTTACATTTTTAACCCCCGGCAGACGGTAGTTGGGAAGCTCCATTACAAAAGGAACCGCCTCCCCTTTAAATAGGGTGCTCTTAAATAAGACTGCCGCTAAAATACCCACCAGAATTCCCAGAATATAAAGGCCTGTCATAATAAGGCCGCCATGTCCCGGAAAAAAGGCGCTGACAAAAAAGGCATAGATCGGAAGCTTTGCCGTACAGCTCATAAAGGGTGTTAAGAGAATGGTCATCTTACGGTCCCTTTCGCTTGGAAGCGTCCGGGTCGCCATCACTGCAGGAACAGTACAGCCAAAACCGATGAGCATAGGCACGATGCTCCGGCCGGAAAGGCCGATCTTTCGCAGCAGCTTATCCATAAAGAAGGCAACTCTTGCAATATATCCGCTGTCTTCCATCATGGACAGGAAAAAGAACAGCGTTACAATAATCGGAAGGAAGGAAAGCACAGAACCTACTCCGGAAAAGATACCGTCAATCACAAGGCCGTGAAGAACCGTATTTACATGAGCTGCTGTAAGAGCTCCGTCCACCCACTCTGTCAGAGCCGTGATGCCTATTTCCAGAATCCCCTGAAGCCATGCTCCGATCACATTAAAGGTCAGGTAAAAGACCGCAGCCATAATTCCGATAAAACAGGGGATCGCCGTATACTTTCCAGTCAGAACCTGATCAATTCTCCGGCTTCTGATATGCTCCCTGCTCTCTCTTGGCTTTACCACGGTTTTTTCGCAGATCCGTTCAATAAAGGAAAAACGCATATCCGCCATGGCTGCGCTGCGGTCAAGCCCCCGTTCCTTTTCCATCTGTAAAATGATGTGCTCTAAGGTTTCCTCTTCATTCTGATCCAGCTTTAACTGCTTTAAAATCAGCGTATCGCCTTCGATCAGCTTAGAGGCTGCAAACCGCAGCGGGATTCCCGCGCTCTTTGCATGATCCTCAATGAGATGGCAGACCGCATGGATGCCTCTGTGCACGGCTCCGCCAAATTCATTTTCATCACAAAAATCCTGACGCCCCGGACGTTCCTGATATCTGGCAATGTGAATTGCATGCTTTACCAGCTCATCCACACCCTGATTTTTTGCCGCAGAAATCGGTACTACCGGAACTCCCAGCATGGCTTCAATCCCGTTTACATCAATGGTGCCTCCGTTTCCTGTGATCTCATCCATCATATTTAAGGCAATTACCATGGGAACATCCATTTCCAGAAGCTGCATGGTAAGATACAGGTTGCGTTCAATATTGGTAGCGTCTACAATATTGATGATTGCCTTCGGCCTGTCCTCCAACACAAAGTTTCTGGATACGATCTCCTCATTTGTATAGGGAGACATAGAATAAATACCCGGAAGATCCGTAATCCGCGTATTGGCATACCCCCTGATGGGGCCATCCTTGCGGTCTACCGTAACGCCGGGGAAATTCCCCACATGCTGATTGGCTCCGGTAAGCTGGTTAAACAGAGTGGTTTTACCGCAGTTCTGGTTGCCTACCAGGGCATATGTAAGAATTTCACCCTCAGGAAGGGGATTTCCCTCTCCCTTCACATGATATTTTCCATCCTCTCCCAGGCCGGGATGAACACTGTTGTTAATATTTTTTGCCCCCTCATGGCTGCGGGTACGGATGTCAATGGGTTCAATCTCGATCTGATCCGCATCATCCAGGCGCAGAGTCAGCTCATAACCGTGGATCTGCAGCTGCATGGGATCTCCCATGGGCGCCAGCTTCACAGCCGTTACCTCTGCTCCCGGTATCACCCCCATATCCAAAAAATGCTGGCGCAGAGCGCCTTCCCCGCCAACTGCCTTTATGACAGCACTCTTTCCTATTTCCAAATGCTTCAGTGTCATTTTTCTTTGTCCTTTCTCATACTCTGAAACGACGTTCATCTGTATTCTTGCGAAGTTAGTTTATGATAATTTTTATCATTTGTCAAGCACGCTTTGTTTAAGCTAACTATAAATCGAATCATTTTACTGCTTCTTTCCCCCACCGATCAGATCATAGCTTTCCCCTATCATCCTCTTTATGATTTCATCCGGAATCCTCCCGTCCAAAGGAATTGAATTCCAGTGCTCCTTATTTTGATGGTATCCCGGCTGTATGGAAGGGTATGCCTTTCTCCAAAATTCTCTCCATTGAGGATCAACCTTTACATTCACCCACATAGTCCCATTTCTCTCATACGTCCAGGCAAAGGCTTTACGATTCTTTTTATATCTAAGAAGTACCCAGTTCGGATCGTGAAACGGCGTATCTATATACACATCCTGAAAGGTCATTCCATAATCTAATACCTCTCTGCGTTCTTTCATGTGAAATCTTCTTTTCTCCTTCCCTTTTCTGCAAAACAAACACTCTGCCAAAAGCATACAGCAAAGCAGAAGATTCCGCTAGCCACAGAATCTTCTGCCAAAATCACTCCGCTTATAAATAATCTGTTTCCATCTGATTATAAATTTCTTCCAACTCTGCCGCAATCCGCCGGATGATTCCCGGCTCAAAGGGGGAATCCAGACCTGCATCCTTTAACATACAGGTAAAAAAGTCTGAAGCACTGGCTTCGCAAAACGCCAGATAGCTTTTCCAGGCTGCTCTGTAGTCCTTCTGCATCCAGATCTTATACTGAAAGGCATTCGTCTGAGCAATTACATAATCAATGTAATAAAATGGGAAGCTGTAAATATGGTGCTGGCGCTGCCAGAAGCCGCCTTCTGAATAAAATGAAGATTCCTCCTCATATGTCAGGTGGGGTTTGTACTGCTTTTCCAATTTTTTCCAGATATCCTTTCGCTCTGCCGTAGTCATTTCCGGATGATCGTATACAATATGCTGGAATTCATCCACCATGCTGCCATAGGGGATAAATACTACCGCATCCTCCAGCTGGGATTTTAAGAAATCACCGGCCCTGCTGCCAAAGAACTGCTCCATCCACGGATTAGTGAAAAACTCCATAGACATGGAATGGGTTTCTGCCGTTTCCATCGTAATATCGGAATGCTCCATAATAGGATCTTTTCCTGAAATATACCCCTGAAATGCATGGCCGCACTCATGGGTCACTACATCCACATCCCCGGCGGTTCCGTTAAAGTTGGCGAAAATAAAGGGAGCCTGATAATCCGGCAGATAGGTCATATACCCTCCCACCTGCTTATGGGGACGGGCAAATACATCAAACAGATCCCCTTCCATCATAAAATCGAAAAATTCTCTGGTTTCAGGGGATAATTCCTCATACATTTTCTGCCCGCTCTTTAATATCTCCTCCGGAGTTCCTGTTGGTTTGGGGCTTCCCTCCGGGAAGCTTAAGCCCTCGTCCATGTGGTACAAGGTGTCAAGACCCAGACGCTTCCTGCGGTTTTCCCACATTTTTTCCGCAAAGGGCACCCAGTCCTTTTTAATCTGATCCCGGAACTGCTCTACCTCTTTTCTTCCGTAGCTGTTGCGGTTCATACGGCAGTAGCCCAGATCTGTATAGGTCTCAAAGCCGAGCTTCTTTGCCTGCGCCGTACGGTTTTTTACCAGCTTATCATACAGTTCATCCAGCTGGTCTGCAATCCCCTCATAAAACGCATTCACCTTTGCAGCCGCCTTTTTCCGGATTTCCCGATCCTCATGGTTTAAATATGGCGTCATCATGGAAAGATTAAGGAGTTTTCCCTTCCAGTCAATCTTTGCGCCGGCAAGCAGTTTTTCGTACTCTGTCACAAGGGCATTTTCTTCCTGCATCAAAGGGATCACTGCCTCGCTTACAGACTTTGCCGCAAGCTCAATATTTTTAAATGCAGGCCCGCCGATGACCAGCTCCAGCTCCTTGCGGTATGGAGAAGCAAAGAGGAGCTTCTTATACTGCACCTCCTGATTGGAAAATGCGGGCATTTCCTGGTCATAATACGTTTTCTCTTCCTCATAAAAGGGATCTGTGGTATCAATACTGTGACGGATTTCCGCCAGAGTAGCCTGGGTTTTGATGCGGCCCATCAGCTTATAGTAGCGTCTGTGGACCTCCATCTGTTCCTGAGGCGTACCGGCTTCCTGAAAAGCCTTTATAATAGAGGAAAGCTCCTCTTTGGCGGCATCAAAATCAATCCGTTCATAGGGCATTTCACTGAATTTCATGTTGGGTTCCTCCTGTTTATGACTAGTATGGATCATTTTTATTTTATCATTCCTGTCAGCTTCCAGCCGAATCCTTTGAAACAGGCATAACCACCGGCCAGTGAAGCCCCCTCTGATTGGAAAAACCATAATCTGCCTTTTCTCTGTATTTCGGCGCCTCTACGCCTGTCAGTTTTCCGTCCGAAATCCAGTTTACATCTTCTCCGTACAGCTGCTGCATCAGTTCCTTTTCCAGTGCTTCCTGTATCTGCCTTACCTCAGACCTCCCTGACAGATCTTTCATTTCCATTGGATCCTGTTCAAGATCAAAGAGCTGAATCCTGTTTCCCCATGGATAATAAATGAGTTTAAAGCGTCCGTCATGGATCATGCGCGTAGCTCTTGGCCCCTCGCTTATTTCTCCAAACAGAACCTGACGCTTTCTCTCACCAAACAGATTTTCCCCTTCTGACGTATCCGGCACCGGAATTTTGCAGAATTCCAGAAGGGTAGGCATAATATCCTCCAGACAGGCCAGACGCGTATCCTTCTTTCCCCTCAGGGAAGCTACAGGCTTTCCTGAAAAGAGCAGCGGTATATGGGATGAATTTTCATAAAAACTGCGTTTCCCCGCCATCTTATGCTGGAACAGCATTTCCCCATGGTCGCTGGCAAACACAATCAGTGTATTATCCAGTATTCCATTTTCCCTCAGCGCTCCCAGTACCAGACGAATCTGATGATCAATCAGAGTACACTGGGCAAAATAGGCTTTCTTTGCCAGCTTTATCTCTCTGTCGCTGTAATGCCTGCCGGATTCTGTCATTTCCTTCATGATAAAGCTGTCGTCAACCCAGTCTCCTGCTGGCGGCAGAGTAATATCCTCGTCTTTATACATATCCAGATATTCCTTCAGCGGAACCAGCGGCGGATGTGGAAACTGATAGGACAGATAAAAGAAGGAAGGACGTGTAGGATCTCTCCTTTGAATCTGCCGCACCATCTGTGCCGTAGTCCACACGGTAGGATGCATCCGTCTTTCAAGGGGCCATGGAGTCGTATAATATGTATTATTTCCCATAGCATGAGAAAACTCCTGCCCTACCGCTCCGTTTTCCGCCAGCCATATCTGATAATCGTCCAGAACGCCAAATTCATAGCGTCCCTCTTCCTGAAGAATCACCTCATTAAAACCAATACGGTTTCTCTGGGGATACACATGAAGCTTTCCCACTGCCACAGTCTGATATCCGGCATCTGAAAATGCCTGGGCCAGTGTTTTCGCTTCCGGCATCTTCATCCGGTCGCTGTATACCCTGTCACCATGGCTTCTGGGGCTCATACCTGTCATCAGACTCCGTCTGGCCGGTATACATACCGGACAGGTGCTGTAGCAGTTTGTATAAATCACCCCGTCTCTTGCCAGCTGGTCAATGGTGGGAGTCATAATTTCACTGCACCCTCTATACCCCATAAAATTCTGAGACCATTGATCTGTCTGTATAAAAAGTACGTTATATCTCTGATTGTCCATGCCCTTCTCCTTTCGAGTGCTGCTTCCCCCCTGTAAAAGCGTCTGTCAGTGAAAGCCCGCCGGATTCTGACTCCCGCGGGCTTTCGTCATCGTTTCTATCCCTGCTTCGGCTGCTTATTTCACAGCGCCGATCAGTTCTTTTATATCATCTATTCCGTGGCGTTCCATATATGCCCGGATACCGTCTACGGTTTCCACAGTTGCATATGGATTGTGGAAATTGGCTGTTCCAATGGCTACAGCCGTAGCACCTGCCAGAATAAACTCCAGAGCATCCGCTGCATTGGCAATACCGCCCATTCCAATAATAGGGAGCTTAACCGCATTAGCTGCCTGATACACCATGCGCACTGCCACCGGCTTGATAGCAGGGCCGGAAAGTCCGCCTGTTTTGTTGGCTACGGCAAAGGTACGGCGCTCCACGTCAATCTTCATTCCCGTTATGGTATTGATCAGGGAAATCGCATCTGCACCGCCTGCCTCAGCAGCCTTTGCCATCACGGTAATATCTGTCACATTGGGACTGAGCTTCATAATAATCGGCTGCTTTGCATGAGCCTTTACTGCCTTTGTAATCGCCTCAACCGCCTTTGGATCCTGACCGAAAGCAATTCCCCCCTCTTTTACATTGGGACAGGAAATGTTGATCTCCAGCATATCCACCGGCTCTTCTCCCAGACGCTCTACTACCTCAATGTAGTCCTCTGTGGAACGACCGCAGACATTCACAATAATTTTTGTATCGTATTTCTTCAAAAATGGAATATCACGCTTTGCAAATACGTCAATTCCCGGATTCTGCAGACCAATGGCATTGATCATACCGCCGTAGGTCTCCGCGATTCTGGGAGTGGGATTTCCGGGCCAGGGTACATTTGCCACGCCTTTTGTAACAACAGCGCCCAGACGGTTTAAATCTACAAATTCACTGTATTCCATACCGGAGCCAAAGGTTCCGGAGGCTTCCATCACCGGATTTTTAAATTCCACTCCGGCGATATTTACACTCATATTCACAGGGCCGTCCTCCTTTACAGTTCAATCTCATCTGCCAGGAATACAGGGCCGTCCTTGCAGATACGCTTATTGTGCACCTGAGAATGCTCGTCCTTTTCCTTAGACTGGCAGACACAGGCAAGACAGGCGCCCACACCGCAGGCCATCTTCTCCTCCAGAGAAATCCAGCACTGAATGTTGTTCTCTGCCGCATATGCCTTTAAGGCGCGAAGCATAGGGGTCGGACCGCAGGCATAAATCACATCTGCAGTAAGTCCATTTTCGCGGATTGCATCCAGCACATTCCCCTTTGTTCCCCGGCTTCCATCCTCTGTAGCAGTATAAACCGGACCGTAAGCTTCAAATTCATCCTTCAAAAACAGCTGGCTGTCGCGATAGCCGATCACAGACTGAACCATTTCAGAACCATTCAGCGCACACAGCTCCTTTGCCAGCTGCAGCATAGGAGGAATACCGATACCGCCGCCGATCAGGAAGGCTTTTTTCCCTTCCAGAAGAGAAAAGCCATTTCCCAGAGGCCCCAGGATATCGACCGTATCCCCTGCCTTCAATGCAGAAAACTCTTCTGTGCCTGCCCCTGCTACTCTGTATACCAGACGCAGCTGTCCGGCCTCTTTGTCGATTCCGCAGAGGCTGATGGGTCTTGGAAGCAGACGGGAGCCGTCTTTGGAATAGACGGATACAAACTGTCCTGCCGCTGCCTGTGACGCAATCTCCGGGGCCTTCAGTCTTAAATCATAAATACCTTCAGCCAGCTGTGCCTGTGAAACCACAGAGGCTGTCATCTTTAACTTTGCCATGAACATTCTCCTATTTCCATTTCCGTCCTGATGCCGTAATTCATCTTACAGTACGCTGTTAATATCTGCCACCATATCCATCACAGCCTGTCTGGATGCCTCTGCAAAATGCTCTGTACCGAACTTTTTATATTTTTCCTGCTTGTAGGCCGCAATAATACCTCTGGAGGAATTTACAACGGCTCCTAAACCGTCTTTATTAAAGCAGTGCTTTAAGTCTTCAGCAGTACCTCCCTGAGCGCCGTAGCCCGGTACCAGGAAATAGGTATGAGGCATGAGATTTCTTAAAATACGGCTCATCTCCGGATAGGTTGCTCCTACTACTGCGCCTACATTGCTGTAATCTCCGTCCATGGAAGCATTGCCCCACTCTACTACCTTCTCTGCCACCCACTCGTAAAGCGGACGTCCGTCGATCAAGCGGTCCTGAAACTCGCCGCTGGAAGGATTGGAGGTCTTTACCAGAACGAAAAGGCCTCTGTCATGGCTGTTGCATACGTCTACAAATGGTTTTACACCGTCTGTGCCCAGATATGGGTTTACCGTAAGGAAATCTGTGTCAAAGCCGCTGTAGGTTTTAGAGCCTACCTGTACGCTTCCGATATGACCGGTGGCATAGGCTGCGGAGGTAGAGCCGATGTCGCCTCTCTTTGCATCGCCGATTACAACCAGCCCCTTTTCCTTACAGTAGTCTACAGTTCTCTTATATACCTTTAAGCCCTCAATACCAAACTGCTCATACATGGCAATCTGAGGCTTAACAGCCGGGATCAGATCAAAGGTATGATCTACAATTTCCTTATTAAACTGCCAGATTGCCTCTGCCGCTCCCTCTAATGTCTCGCCGTACTGCTCAAAAGCAGCCGCCTGGATATGCTCCGGAACGTAGGAAAGCATGGGATCTAAGCCTACGCAGATCGGCGCCTTGGTTTTTTGTATTTTTTCAATTAACTGACGGATCATAATATCCTCCTCTTATCTTGTGATATGTTATAATTCTATCATAGTTTTCACCGTCTGAACAGTACCCATTTTCCCCGAAACGCCCTGTCCTTTCCCTCAGTCCTTCTCTCTCATCATCACCGCTGCGGACGGCGTCTGTGCTCCCCGGTGTACCGTGACATGGGCTTTTTCCATACGAGTGCTGTCAAAGCCATCTTCTGTGTTGCTGTTGGGGAAAATGAAGTTTTTACCGCTGGATGTAACCGTCAGCCGAAGGCTGTGGCCTGGAAGAAACGTATTGGATATTTTGGTGGTGCGGATAGTAACAGGATAAATCTGATCCGGCTTAAGATACTCAGCCTGTTCAAAGCCATTTCTGTATTTTGCACATAAAACACCATCCGCCAGCTTAATGGACCGCCCTGTTTCATCTACATCTGTAATTCGGACCATAAAATCTGTATCAGGACAGTCACAGGAAACATACAGCTTCACCGCCAGTTCGCCCGTAATCGTAAAGGGCTCCTTAAAGGGCTCTGTGGTATAGGAAAGCATATCCTCCCGCCGTTCGATCACCGTATAGTCCTCCGGAACCTCCAGTTCATTTTCAGACATATCTATAATATGTACGGACGGATTTCCGGGATCATAAAAATAGGAATCCCTTCCACCTGTTTCAGGAGCCCTAAAGCTCAGGCTTCCCTGACCGCAGGCGGCTCCATTTCCGGCAGCTGAATCGTCCTCTGCTCCGTTCAGGTAAAGGATTGCTTCTTCTGTATTGGCCGGCGGCCAGCACTGCCCGTTTTTCCAGGTATTATCACCCAGAGTATAATATTCCAGCGCAGGCGTCCTCTCAATGCCATTCTCTATTCCCTTTAAAAAATGCTCCAGCCACTTCATACAGAGGATATCCATATCATAGCGCAGGGCATCCGGCCCCATATGAATACCGTGGAGATCATAGTCTGCATTGCCGCTGTGCTTCCAGGGACCGAGCACTGCCTTCCAGGTTCCCTCAGGCCAGTCCTTTACCAGCTCCAGGGCCTCTGAGGTTCCCATTCCGTTATCATCAAACCATCCGGACATGATCAGCGCAGGAACCGGTCCGCCCTTATAGTTGAGATGCCAGTTTCCCTTTTTCCAGAATTCGTCCATATCCTTATGCCTCAGCCATTCTGTCAGAAAGGGCAACTCCCGCCCCAGAGCCTTTTTCGGAATATCCTCAATGGGACGGATATCCAGAATCTCATCCCAGTTCTCCTGTTCCATAAGATCCGGACGCATCCTCTGTTCTGACACAGAAAAACACCATGCCAGCATGCCTGAGTCAAAGCAGCCGCCCCTTCTTGGAAGGTCTACAAAGGCGCTTCCGGCGCACACACTGGAAAGCATAGCCTTCAGATGAGGATTTCCGCTGGCAGCAGCAGCCCACTGAACATATCCCAGATAGGAGCCTCCGGTCATTCCCACACTCCCGTCGCTCCAGGACTGGGCAGCAATCCAGTTTAAGGCATCATCTCCATCTTCAATTTCATAATACTGGGGCATCCATTTCCCTGTACTGTCCTCCCGTCCTCTTACATCCTGAATCACCACTGCATAGCCTCTCTGGACAAAGCGGTAATATCCTTCCAACCCTCTTGATTTACCATAAGGGGTACGGATCAGAACCGTGGGAAAACGCTGTCCCTCTGAGGGAAGATATACATCCGAAGCCAGCATTTCCCCGTCCCTGGTCTTTACAAACTCTGTTCCCAGAAACCGGACACCAAAACACTGCCTGTCAGGATATACCTCATCCCAGATTTTCAGAACCGTATTCTCTTCCATACCCTCTTTTACCAGAATGCCGGTATAATCGCGTCCACTCATTAAAACTGCCCAGATTTTTCCATTTTCATAAAATAAGTCCATTGGAAATTTCTTATCTCTCTGAATATAGGACTCTCTCCGACGGTTTGTAAACCGTTCCCCGTCCAAGGTAAAGACTTCCGGCTCCTGTGCAATTTTCTCCTCACAGGCTGCTTTCTTTTCAAAAAAGCCTGCGATGCTGCGGCTGCACAGCTTCTGTAAAAATACATTTTCCTTTTCTCCGAAAGGTCTTTCTTCGCCCAGATTTCCTGTTTCAATATCCAAAATCCGGACCGTCAGAGCTTCCGTTTCTTCCCGTATCTTTGCATATAAAATACCGGAAAAGTAAAAGTTCCAGTTCATATTTTATTATCCTCCAATCGGCATATGTACTCCTCATCCCATCCCCACTGCTATCAGAGGGGCAATCACCACAGGCGGCACCAAAAGGGCCGGGAGCAGATTCAATGTACGGATCTGCTTGATTCCCAGTATGCCCAGACCGCTGCTTAAAATTAAAATTCCGCCTACCAGACTGATTTCCGTCATCAGAGCGTCTGTAATAAAGGGTTCAATCACACTTGCCAGCAGATAGATACTCCCCTGCCAGCAAAAAAGCACCGCTGCCGCAATGGCGATACCGAAGCCAAAGGCAGAGCTGAGTACCGTAGAAGTAATTCCGTCCAGAACAGCATTGGTATAAAGGAAGGTATTATCTCCCAGAAGGGCGCTCTGCATGGGTCCCAGAATCGAAAGCGTGCCTGCACAGAACAGCAGGATCGCTGTGGACAGTCCCTTAGACAGCTCAGAGCTGCCGGAAATCCTTCCCACAGCCCGGTCAAAGACAGCCTCCAGATCAAGCCCTGTACCGATCAGGCCGCCCAGGGCCAGACTTACAATAAACAGAACATGATACTGTGATTCAGGCATGGCTTCTGCAATGGAATTGATTCCAAGGGCTGTGGCTGCCAGCCCCATGGAATCCATCATCACAGTTTTATACTTTTCTCCGATTCCCTTCTTTAAGGTGCTTCCCACTACGCAGCCCGTGAGAATTGCGCCAGTATTTGCAATGGTTCCCAACATAATACATTCCTCCTGTTTCCAAATTTACCCATACTTCAAATCACCTTCCGTCCGGTCCATTGTCATTTCATGCATACCTCAAATTCATCCAGAAGCTCTTCAAAGAACTCCATTGCCTGATCCACCGGCCTGCTCTCAGACATATCCACGCCGCATAGCTTTAAAAGCTCCACCGGCTCCATACTGCAGCCTCCGCTTAAAAACCGCTTATAGCCCTCTAAAATCCCCGGCTCCCCTTCCATGATCCGGCGGCTGATGGCAACGGCAGCCGAAAAACCGGTTGCGTACTGATATACATAAAAAGGTGTATAAAAATGGGGAATCCTTTCCCATTCATAACCAATTTCCGAATCAGAAACCATATCCGGCCCAAAATAATCCTCATTTAATTTCTGGTAAATTCCGCACAGCTTTTCAGAAGTCAAGCTCTCTCCCGCTGCTCCCAGCTCATGAACTGTCTTTTCAAATTCCGCAAACATGGTCTGACGGAACAGAGTTGCCCGGAAGCTTTCCAGAAAATGGTTTAACAAATACGCCCGTTCCTTCTTTTCTTTACACTGCTTCAGCAGATAGCGGATCAGAAGGGCCTCATTGCAGGTAGACGCTACCTCTGCCACAAAAATCTTATAGCCTGCATAGACATAGGGCTGGTTTTCATTGGAATACCAGGTATGAATGGCGTGCCCCATCTCGTGAGCCAGTGTAAATACATCATTTAAAGTGCCGTGGAAATTTAACAGCACATAGGGATGGCAGCCGTAAATCCCCCAGGAATAAGCTCCGCTTCTCTTTCCTTCATTTTCATATACATCAATCCAGCGGCCCTCAAAGCCTGTCTCAAGCAGGGACAGATATTCCTCCCCCAGTGGAGCCAGTCCCTCCTTCACTATTTTCTTTGCCTCTTCAAAGGTATAATGTGTATTCCCCTGCGATGTAAGAGGAACATAAACGTCATACATATGAAGCTCATCCACCCCAAGAAGCCTCTTTCTCAGGGACATGTAGCGGTGCATAAGAGGAAGACTCTTCCTCACCGATGACACCAGACGGTCATACACCCCTTCAGGCACCTCATTCGAACTCAGATAATATTCCCGGCTGGAGGTATACTTTCGTGCTTTGGCATAAAATACAGCCTGCTTCACATTTGCGCCAAAAGCAGCTGCCAGGGTGTTTGAATATTGTCTGTATACACTATACAAACTTTGAAATGCCTCCCTGCGTATCCTGCGGTCTGGATGCTCCATCAGGGAAATATAGGTTCCATGGGTTACAGGAAGCTCTCTCCCATCCTCCCCGGTAATGGATGGAAAGCGCACATCTGCATTATTAAACATACGGAATACCTGTGCTCCCCCCTGCGTGGCCTCCTGAGAAGCAGCCAGAAGCGCCTCCAGCTCATCGGAAAGCGTATGGGTCTTTCTCTTAAGCAGCTGGCTTAACAGCCTGCCATACAGCCCAAGCTCCTTTTTCTCCCTCTGAAACGCTTCCAGCTGTTCATCCGGGATTGAAAGAATCTCCGGCACCATATAGGACGACAGCTCTCCTGCCCGAAAAGACAGGTTCTGGGCTCTGGAAAACATATCCTGGGCCTGCTGTCCCGCCGTGTCCTCATCGGAACGCATTCTGGCATATACATACAGCCGTTCTATTTTCTGTGAAATAGAATCATCAAATGAAAGCCCCTCAAAAAGCCGATCCGCCGACCGTCCCAGTGTTCCCTTAAACTCCTGATAGCGGTCTGTTTCCCGGACCGCTTCTTCATACAGCTTCTCCCACGCTTCCCTATTCTCTACCATATCCTCCAGCTTCCAGGTGGCTTCCGCCGGTATTTCATCTCTCTTTTTTATCATAAGCCCAAGGCTCCTTCCATTGCAAAATCATTCCTTATTTTATCACATTGGAAGGGGTTGTAAACCAGATTTCCCTATCATTTTTTAATATTTCCCCTCCTCCTTAACAAAAAAGTCAGAAATTATTATAAAATAGTCAAAAGAAAGTGATCGTTTTTGTAATATCTATCCGCTATAATCATACATGTAAAAAGAAAACAAACTCAAAAGGAGATTTTAATTATGAAAAAGAGATTTATCACCACAGCAGCTATGGCAGCTATCACAGCAACCATGTTATTAAACGGATGCGGCAGTTCCCAGACAGCCTCTACATCTGCTCCTCAGACAGAAACACAGGCTCCTTCTACAGAAGCCAAACCTGATGAGACTGAAGAAACTACTGCAGCGCCGGAAACCGGCGGATCAGAAACAGAGGCTCTGGCCGAGGACGTAGTCCGCACAGAAGCTGTTTATGTAAAAGACAGTGAATTTGCAGAAGACGGCAGGCTGGTCTTCCACAATGATACCCACGGAGATTTTATCTGCAATATCAGCGACTTCACTGTTTTACCGGAAGAATTAAAGGACGGAGAAACCTATGTGATCAGCCATTCCATGGTTATGACCATGTCCCTTCCCGGACAGCTTCCTCAGGTATATTCCATCCGCACTGCAGATGATACCTATCAGGATTCCATCGGTACCGTACAGGCCATCGAAGAAGAAAATGTGCTCTTTGAGCAGGCTGACGGAAATCAGTTTATGATCAGCAAAGACAGTGTGGACGACATTGAGAAGCTTCAGGAAGGCGACGTATGTGTAGTAAGCCACACAGAAGCCATGACCCGTTCCATGCCCGGAATTTATATGGAGGTAAACCGCGTAGACGTACTTCCCCAGGCAGATTCTGAGACAAAAGAAGCTTCTGCCGAAACCCTTACAGAAATAAAGGAAGCAGAAACAACAAAGGCAGAGTAATTCTTATATAAATACCTCCCTGATTCACAGAGCTGTTTTGCCTGTCATTCAGGGAGGTATTTTTTTGTTATTTTCTTAACAATCTCTTGTGAAATTCTTCAAAATCCTTGCAATTTCGTAAATATGTGATAAAATCCCTAGCAAACCTTGCCTGGAACCGACATCTGCAGGATTTCCCTGTGATTTTGGCTCCGGCAGCAGAAAAAAGGGAGAATCTATTATGTCAGCAGCCAGTATCAAGGATTTCCTTAAACGGAAAAATGTCAGCATCACCGTCCAGACCTATCTGATTGATGCCTTGGGAGCCATGGCCTTCGGCCTTTTTGCTTCCCTTCTGATCGGCACCATTTTCGGAACTCTTGGACAGCAGTTCCACATTGAAATTTTTAATGTAATCGCAGACTATGCCAAAAGCGCTACCGGCGCGGCTCTGGGTATTGCCATTGCCCATGCCTTAAAAGCTCCCCAGCTTGTCCTCTTTTCCGCCGCAACCGTAGGTATTGCCGGAAACGCCCTGGGAGGGCCTGTAGGCGCTCTGGTAGCTACTATCGCAGCCGCAGAGCTGGGAAAAATCGTGTCCAAAGAAACCCGTCTGGATATTCTGGTCACTCCGGGAGTTACTATCATCTCCGGCGTGCTGGTAGCACAGTTCGTAGGACCGGGGGTGGCAGGCTTTATGAGCTGGTTCGGCAATCTTGTAAAAACTGCTACAGAAATGCAGCCCTTTATCATGGGAATCCTCGTTTCTGCCCTCATCGGCGTCGCGTTAACCCTTCCCATCAGCAGCGCAGCCATCTGTATTGCCCTTTCTCTGGATGGTCTGGCCGGGGGCGCCGCTACCGCAGGCTGCTGCGCACAGATGATCGGCTTCGCCGTTATGAGTTACCGGGAAAATAAAATCGGCGGCCTGATGGCTCAGGGGCTGGGAACCAGCATGCTTCAAATGGGAAATATTGTTTTAAATCCCCGGATCTGGATTCCCCCCACACTTGCATCCATGATCACAGGCCCCATCGCCACTATGGTATTCCATCTGGAAAATATACCTGCCGGTTCAGGAATGGGAACCTGCGGCCTGGTAGGCCCCATCGGAATCTACACTGCCATGGGAGGCGGAACCAGTATGTGGCTGGGAATCCTTTTCGTCTGCTTCCTCCTCCCCGCTGTATTGACCTTTATTTTCGGAGAAGCACTTCGGAAAATGGGCTGGATTAAGGACGGCGATTTAAAGCTGGATCTGTAAACTAAAAACTCCTGACTGATCCCGTACAGGGTAATCAGCCAGGAGTTTTTATATACCGGTACAAATACATTCAAAATTTAACGGTGAATATATTGAATTGCCACACACTTCGGCCCTCCCTGAGCCACGAACACCGGACTCAGCTCCAGTATATGAATTTCCAGACCTGCAAATGCGGTTTCAAACATAGTACGGATATTCTCCGCCTCTTTTTTCGCCGCAGCATGGACAATATATAAAATATGGTTCTGCCCGATGTCCTTCTGTTTCATGTACTCCATAATTCCTTTTACAGCGGCAGACATGGTACGCTTTACAAAAAAATTGTCAATTCTGGTTCCATCCTCCGTCAGCTTCATAACCGGCTTTAATTTCAAAACAGAACCAAGGGCCGCTGCAACGGGAGTCAGCCTTCCGCCTCTCTTTAAAAAGGAAAAGTCCTGCGGGATCAAAAAGGACTCTGTCTTTTGGGCAGCCTCCTTTAACCATTCCAGAATCTCAGAAGCACTTCTTCCCTCTTCCTTCATCTTCTGCGCCTGTTCTGTCATATATCGATGAGGCCCGCACAGAGTTCTGCTGTTGAACACCGTAATCCGCTCAGGGTTTTCTGTCATTTCTCTGGCACTGCATGCTCCGTGATAGGTGCCGGAAAGGCCTTCCGCTATGGAAATATGGACAATCTCATCCTGCGGATATCTGGCATATGCATCCAGCACCTCCCCGATGGGAGGCTGAGAGGATCTGGGAACCTGCCCTTCCTGAATACGCCGGTAAAATTCCTCCATATCAATCTGAAGATCCCGGCCTTCCAGATCTCCTATATGTATGCACAGGGGAATTGCCTCAAACCCCATTGCTTTTGCCTCATCTTCTGTATACATCACAGAAGAATCCGTTATAATCTGTACCACATCTAATTCCTCCGCCCTATAATATAGTTTTAGAAACTACTTATTATAGTTTGCAATATTTGTATAAAAATGTCAATAGGCGGAGAATCATTTTTCAATCTTTAGTGATGCTCGCCGCACTCATCTGCATGCTCATGATTGTGGCAGATCGATCCGGTAGAAATCAGCTCGCCCCGAAGATAGGTTTCTACTGCAGTTCTGGCGTCACCCTGAACACCTACAATCACCTCTACACCGCGCTCATTAAAGATATCTACAGCTCCTCCGCCCATTCCGCCGGAGATAATTACCTGGGCTCCGTTATCAGCCAGGAAATTCGGCAGAAAGCCGGGACGGTGGCCCGGATTGGGGACGGAATTTTCAGCCACAATCTTACCGTCCTCTGCATCAAAAAAGATAAAGTTCTCACAATGTCCAAAATGTCCGGCAACCTCGCTGCCCATAGCTGCTACTGCAATTTTCATAATCATCTTACTCCTTTTTCATCTTTCTTTAAGATCTGGTTTACAGTTTCAAATATATTTTTTAACCCATCTCTGGCAGGGCAGTCTATATCTGCAATGCTTTTTCCTGCATTCACTGCCAATGATACGTTTTTATCATAGGGAATCACGCCTGCAAACGGAATATCCTCTTCTTTGCAGAACTCCTTTATATCCCGCGCATGTTCCGGACTTACATCCCATTTATTGACACAGACTGCCAAACTTGCCTGAAAGGTTCTGGCGGTTTTTACCAGCCGTTTCAAATCGCTGATTCCCGACTGGCTGGGTTCTGCCACTATAAGCACCAGATCCATTCCGCTGACAGACGCAATCACCGGGCATCCAATGCCGGGAGATCCGTCAATAATGGCCAGTTCCGTTTCCGGAGCATGCTTCAGCATGGCCATCTTCACATCTGTTACCAGCTTTCCGGAATTTCCCCGGCCCATTTTCAAAACAGCCGTAGAAAATATCCTCTCGCCCAGATACAGTTCCTTTCTGCCTGCCACATCCTCCGCAAGATACACTGCCTTTTGGGGACATACATAAGCGCACACACCGCAGCCCTCGCAGGCATATTCATTTACCCGATATCTTCCCTCTTCCTTTTCAAGAGCATTAAACCGGCAGTGGGACGCACAGATCCCGCAGCCAACACATTTATCAGGATCAACCACAGCCTTCTCCCCTCCCAGAAATTCGGCAATTTCCGGAGAAACCGGAGGAGCCGCTACCAGATGAAGGTTAGGCGCATCCACATCGCAGTCTGCCATTGCCCTTGTCTGAGAAAAATGAATAAAAGCCGCTGCGGTGGTAGTCTTTCCAGTGCCTCCCTTTCCGCTGAGGATCAAAAGACGTTTCATAAGACACCTCCAATCTGCTTCAGCACATCTGCAAACAGTATGCCAAGCTCAGGGTCTTTTCGGGAAACGAGTTCTCCTGCTGCCGCCATGGCTCCGATCCTGGGAGAATAGGGGATACGGCACAGTATTTTAAGATCATGCTCCCTGCAAAAATCCTCCAGTGGTTCATAGGGAGTCTCTTCTTTATTGATAATAACGCCGCATTTTCTCCCCAACAGAGTCACAAGCTCATAAACCATCTGAAAGTTGTGAAAGCCAAAAGCTGTAGGCTCTGCCACAAGAATACAGAAGTCCGCATCCATCACACTTTCCATCACACTGCAGGCGCTTCCGGGAGGGCCGTCTATAATCGTCAGCCCCTCTGCCTGTTTAAGCGCTTCCCGAATAACAGGGATGCCTGACGCCTCTCCGGGATTTAAAATACCGGTCACTGTTTTCACATCTCCCGCCATCCCGATTTGCAGCCTTCCAACCGGCTTTTCTCTTTCTGTAACAGCATTTTCCGGGCAAACCAGACTGCAGCCGCCGCAGCTGTGGCAGACCTCGGAAAATACCATGGGTTTTTCCCTGATATACATCAGGGCATGGAAGCGGCAGAATTCCACGCATTTTTTACAGCCGGTGCAGCGGCCAGGATCGAACTCCGGCAAAAGAGCGCTTACTGTTACCTCCTCTGTCCGATCGGGCTTCAGAAATAAATGTCCGTTGGGCTCTTCCACATCACAGTCAATATATACTGCATTTCCAGCTGCTGTTGCAAGATTCACTGCAGCCAGAGTTTTCCCCGCACCGCCCTTGCCGCTCAAGCAGGCGATTTTCATTGTACACCATGGTAGCCGCCGTGGAAGTGAGTCAGCTCCTCAAGCCTTCCCTCCTCCAATGCAGCCAGATCATCCGCAGCGGCTTTATTTGCGGATTTATAAATTTTTATACCTGCGGCCTTAAAGACCTCTGCCGCATTCTCTCCGCAGCGGACTGTAAGCAGAGTATCGATACGGCTGTCCACCAGAAACTGCGCTGCCTGAATCCCTGCGCCTCCCGATGCTTTGGCTGCCGGATTTTCCACGATTGTATCCCTGCCGTTTTCACGGAACAGGAAATAGGGTGCGCGGGCCAGAACAATACACACATCCTGTCTGTTTTCATCCAACGGAACTGCGATTTTCATCCTTTTTTCCTCCTTCGTCAGCTTTTGTGCACAGCCCAGACGGTGTTTTTTACAGCCTCCGCAGCCGCAGTACTCTTCTTCTCCGCTGCAAAGCTGATAGTCCCCGCCCTCAATGCGCAGAACCCGTCCCTCTACCAGTGCCTCTGCTATCTTTTTCCGGGCGGAATTATAGATAAGCTGAACCGTAGTTCTGGCAACCTGCATATAGGCACTGCATTCCTCCTGGGAAAACCCCTGTCTGTCGATAAGGCGGATTGCCTCATATTCATCCACAGTCAGGATCACTGCCGGATCACCGCAGGCTCTGCCCAAAGGATGAAATTCCCTTATCTGCGGCATCTGGCACACCTTTCGGCACTTTTTGGGCCTTGGCATCGTACTCACCTCTTTCGGCTCGTTTATGGCATATGCCATTTATATTTTGGAGTATAACTCTGTTTACGGCATATGTCAATAACATTTTCTACAGCTCCAATGCCAATCTGGTTACTTCATAGATTGCTTTTTGCATCTCCTGCTTTAAGGCCGTCTCCAATACGATATCCCCCTTCTTTCTCTGTCAGAGTTTCCCAAAGGGCTGTATCCGGTCTGGAACCAAAGGCAAGAACAATGGCTGAGAATATCATTTACCAGATATACATTATCCTGTTTTATTCCCGGGATGTCCGGAACAATCGTAAGAGCGCCGCAGGCCAGAATGATTATTTCAAACCCGACTTATAAAAAATGCACTGAGCAGCTGCAGCAGTGCCGCTCAGACCGCTGCAAAGAGTTCTTAAGGAAACATCCACGCTTCAGGAAGCCGCAGACATTTTAAACATCTGCCTGTAAAATCTCTTCCTGCTTTTCCCTGAAAGACGGCTGCCTCGCTTCCTCTTTAGAAAGTGCTGCATACAGATGAATGGTATTTGCACAATCCCACAGCTCGTCCTCCGCAGATTCCTGATCGGAAATCCTTATCCGGAGGGTCTGTACCTGAGCCTGCAGCGCTTTCGTCTCCTCCTTCACCTGATGAATCTGCTCCTTTAACCGCCCAAGCTCTCTGTTTTTTTACGCAGACGGATGGCTGCTGCCAAAATAATTCCTGCCAAAACAGTTATGATCATATTCTGCATCTTATCTCCTCTACTGCAAATGTTCTTTTACCGCTCTGCGTAAAGCCTCCGGCTTCAATGGCATAGTAAGAACCGTCAGGCCGGCCTTCTCCTTCGGCAGCCATTCTTTTCCGGTCAGAAGAATCACCCTGGATGCATCCTGGCTATTCCCGGTTGGATCTGCCTCCTCTGCCAATTTCTCTGACAGGATCCAGATAGATGGCTTCCGATTTCCCAGTTTTTTTCTTTTCTCTTCCCAGGTGGAAAAACAAAGGATATGACCGGGAAACGCTTCTAAAACAGCCTTAAGTCCATTGGCATAAGCTTTGTTTCCATGCATGATAATAAGCAGGTCATCCGTTCGTACCTTCTGACGGATCTGGATAAAATCGAGAACCGGCGTATTGTAAAGGCTGAAATTTTTTTCCTTATGAACCTGGTCATAGTAGCTTTTTGCCGCCTGATACATCCTCAGACAAAACTGCTCGATATCAATCCGAATGTCGCTCCTGTCTGCCTGGCCTCTTGTTCTGTCCAGTTCACAGAGAGATGTGCCACAGTTTACACCTAGGTGAAAATGAACTGTATCCTCATTTTCATCATTTAAAAATCCTTTATTTTGATGGAGGTATTCACACCGAAGCTGCCAGCAGCGTTCCCCGCAGATATAGGGACGCTCATCCCTGGCAGATACCTTAAAGAAGCTGCCTGCGTATTCATCAAACCAGCGGATATACTGTGTCCCCACATCGCGAGTAGGATTTTTCTGCCTGTCCAGCATGACCCGCCCGTTCCTGTATCGTTTTACAAGCTCCGGAAAGGCAATCCCCCCGCAAATAATAAATCTGGACACAATCTGGAAAACGCCCAGGTTCTAAGGCTGGCTCAGGCGCATCATGTAAACTTTAGATTGATCGATGATGATTACAGGGTTGAGATTAAGCTATAGGTGTATCTTGCATTTTTACATCGATTGATATATGATTATTTCAGTTTATTTTTACATAATCAGGGAGAATATATGGTCAGCCTTCATCTAAGTGATTCTACGATCAATTCTTTAAGCAATAATGAATTGAATATTTTAAAATATGTATACGAACACGGTGATGCCATCGTGGATATGAATATTCGGGAGTTTTCTGCCCAGGTATCCTACTCTTCCGCTACGATCTTACGTTTTTGCCGGAAATTGGGATATTCCGGATTTGCAGAATTTAAGTATCAGCTGCGCCATCAAAATACGATCCATGACCTTCCGTCCTCTCCCGAAAAAAAGCCCGACTTTGATATTCAAAAGCTGATGGATTCCATGTGCTTTAACATTGACGGCACTGCCGGCCTGATCTCAGAAGAACAACTTTCCAGAACCTTTCATTATCTTGACAGTGACTGCCCGATCTATGTATGGGCCCCCGGCGGACTTACGTCTATCCTCAGCAATTACTTTGAAAAACTGCTGCTTTCCATCGGTAGGCAAAATGTATATTTGCTGGAATCCTCCAAAATGTCCGCCCACATCCTGCAAAACCAGAAAAATAAGTGTCTTCTGATCCTGATCAGTACTACTGGAAACTTTGAACCAACCATTCGAATGGGAAAAATAGGCAGTATGAATCATATCCCTATTTTGACCATTTCTCCCTATACCAGCAATGCCCTTGCTGATCTGGGAACCATCAATTTCCGTTTTTTTACAAACCAACGTGAAAACCAGGGTGCGGAATTCACATCCCGCCTTCCGGTCTTTTATGTGATACACATGATTATCCGCAGCTATCTGGAATACAAACGTTTAGGAGATACCCATGATTCCATTATTTGAAAAAGCGCACCGTATGCAGCTTACGGAAACAGAAAAGAGCATACTGGATTATTTTGAAAAAAACCTTCCCCTCTCTGTCCACACTCATTTAAATGACCTGAGTTCTGCTCTTTATACCTCAAACGCTACCATCGTTCGTTTTTGTCAAAAACTGGGCTTAAATGGATATAATGAATTTAAATACCAGCTCCGTCATGAGTTAAAACAGATGAAGGAACCCGTTTTTTCTCCTAATGATCTGATTTCCCATTCCCTGGCTCTGTTTAGAGATAATATGGAAGCTGTCGATGCAGACAAATTAAAACGCATTGCCGACTATCTTACCGGCGACAATCCCGTATATATCTATGGTTCCAATTTAAGCTCTGTCCCGGCAAAATATCTTCAGGTCGTTTTAAATACATTGGATCACCCATCGATTCTTATCGAATGGCACCGCCTTCTGGCTGGACTGATCCATGAGATCACCTCGGATTCTGTTTTATTTATGATTTCCGCCCACGGAGATTCTCAGCGCTATCTTCCGATTTTTGAATGTGCCAAAAAAAGAGGAATTACCACTATTCTCCTTACCAGTGAAAAAAACAGTCCTCTACTTTCTTTAAGCACCATCTGGATGTGCAGCAATGATCAGAATGAAGAATGTCATCATGTAGATATCAACTCCCGTCTCGGCATCATCACCCTGATCCAGCTGATTATTGAACTGGCAGCACAGGGTACAATAAAAGAGAACTCCTGATCCAAGTTTTCAAATCAGAAGTTCTCTTTTTATTGATCAATATTTTAATACTTCCCTCACATCGGATGCGATCCGCTCTACCTTCGGGCCGTAAATAACCTGAATATGCGTATCACTCGATCGTACAAATCCCATTGCCCCTGTCTTCTTGAGAATATCCTCATCAACAAGAGCCATATCCTTGATATCCACACGAAGTCTTGTCAGACAGTTATTTACCACACCGATGTTGCCAAAGCCGCCAAGTCCTTCAATAATCTTTACCGCTTTTGCTTTCTGCTGCTCATCCATGGAAACACCCTGCTCCCCGTCTGTTTCCTCTTCATCTGCCACATCGATTGAAAGCTTCTTTTTTGTCAGATACCATTTAAACACCCGATAGTAGACAACAAAGAATACGGGTCCTACTACAAGTACCCAGTACCAGTTGGATCCGGGCTGGAACACACCCCAGATCAGGTAGTCGATCAATCCGCCTCCAGTATTTCCGATAATCACATGAAGCGCTGCCATCAGCATGAACGAAAGACCGCCCATAACAGCATGAAATACAAACAATGCAGGTGCAATAAACATAAATGAAAATTCCAGAGGCTCAGTAATACCGGAAACAACGCTGGCTGCCACGCCTGCGATCATCAGGGCTTTTACCTTTCCCTTCTTTTCTTCCGGAGAAGTACGGTAAATGGCGAGAGCCGCGCCGGAAAGTCCAAACATCATCATCGGCATTTTACCCTGTCCAAGGAATACCGTAAACGGAGCCAGTTCATTGATATCAACCTTATCAATAAACTGCAGGAAAATATTCAGACAGCCTTCTACGCCCTCATAAACACCCCCAAGAGATGTGGTTCTGAAAAGACCGTTCAGCACATGGTGAAGTCCTGTCGGAATCAGAAGGCGTTCCAAAAAACCATAGGTAAATACGCCTGCCAGACCGGTTGCGGAAATAAGGCCGCCCAGCCCGTCAATGGCTGCAGAAATCGGCTTCCATATCAGAGGAGCGATCAGACCGGCTGCTGCCATTGCCATAATTACGGCAATCGCTACGAATCGTTTTCCTCCATAAAAGGAAATTGCTACGGGAAACTGTACTTTATGATATTTGTTATGAATCTTTGCAGTAACCAAACCGGAAATAATACCTGCTACCGCTCCCATGTCCAGTGTTTCCACACCAAGAATCGCGGAAATCTTCAACGCGCTGAAATCCATGAACCCGGATCCTATCATACAGGAAGATGCCACCAAAAAGGTATAGTAGCCAATAAAGCCTGCAAATGCCGCTATTTCCTTTTCTTCCTTTGCAAGACCAAAGGCAATGGAAATAGAAAACAGCACCGGGATCAAGGTAAAAACAACGCCTGCTACCTTATTCAAAGTTAAAATTACAAACTGAAGAACCGGAAGCTGTAAAAATGGCAGCGCCTCTACAACCTGTGCTTTCATCAGTGCAGAACTCAGTCCCAGGACGATGCCGCAGGCAGCTAAAGCTGCAATCGGCATCAGTAAGCTCCGTCCAAGAGCTGAAAAAAAGTCCATAACTTTATTCTTATTCATTGTAAACCCCCGATTTTACATATATTCTCTGATTATGTATGATTACCGCAATTCCGGCCACATCCCCTTATTCGCTTCAATCAGCGCATCCAGAACTTTTCTTGCTTTCTTTGCATCATTGATCAGACGGTTCAGAGTAAATGCCTCCAGTGCCTTCTGATAAGAATTTTCAAAATATGCATCTACGATCAGCTTTTCGCAGGAAACCTGATTAACCAGAAGTCCTAAATTAAACTGCGGAATATTACCCACGCGCATAGGTCTCGGTCCGTTAATACCAAGCTCACAGACCACCTCAACCATTGCATCATCCTGCATATTTGCAATCGCGCCGTTATTTTCCACGATCAGGATATGGCGGTCATTTTTATTGTACGCAATCGCCTCTGCCACCTTTATCATCATCTCTGCATGAGCATCTGATATTGCATGGAATTTATCTCCCAATTTTCCTTCTTTAATTACCTCTGCACATTCGGTAAACACCCTTTTTTCTCTTCCTGCCATAACCTCATCTGCACGGGTAAAGTTGGGATCCAGATGGCTTACTTTATAATCGGGATACAGGTAATACTGATCGTATGTATTTGGAAGAAACTCCGGGAAATCTGCCATGATCGTCTGAACCATTCCATAGGTATCCAGCCAGGACTGATCTCTCTGCTCCGCATCCTGGGGCAAAAATCCTTTCTCCTTCACCATTTCACGAACCTTTGGCAAAAGATCTTCGCCTGTATGTGCATCATATACATGAGTAAACCAGCCATAATGATTCAGGCCAAAATATACCGGATCCAGATCTTCCCATTTACATCCTAACAGGCGGCTTACGGAACGGACTACATTTTCCGGCTGGTCACAGATATTTAAAATTCTCTTGTCATCGGGGAATTCTCTGCGAAGAGCCTCTGCAACGATTGCTGCCGGATTGGAGTAATTTAAAATCCATGCATTGGGCGCATAGGTACGGATATCGTGAACTGCTTTAATCATATCTACACAGGAACGAAGTCCATATGCCATTCCGCCGGCTCCGCAGGTTTCCTGACCAATGAGTCCCATACTGAGAGGAATATGCTCATCCTTGGCGCGCATCTTTAAGCCGCCAGCGCGCATCTGCATAAAGATAAAATCCATTCCTTCATATGCTTCCTTCACATCTGTGGTATAGGAAAATTCCAGTTCCGGAAAACGTTCTTTAAATAAAATTTCGCCATATTTACCAATCGGCTCCTGACGCTCCGCATCTATATCAAACAATACCAGTTTTTTCAGTGGAAATTCTTCTCTCAGGCGTACAAAGGACTTTAAAAATCCCAATGTATATGTACTTCCGCCGCCTACAATACATACATTAAATGTTTTCATAATCGCTTCTCCTTTTTTTCGATTTGTGAGATTTTTTTGATGAATCCATCATACTTTATTCATAATGATATGTAAATAGTTTCTAATTATTGTGAATATCGTATTATATTTTATTATTTGTTACCTATATAGTAATATTTTTCAATCTTTTATATAAAAATACGCCCCGACAGACATTTCCTCTTCTGTCAGAGCGTATTTTGTTACCTTCTTTTATTTTTTTCCTGCTTCTCTGCCTTCCTGCACAATTCTTTCCATTTATCTGTTCGGAAATACAGAAGCATGGCCAGAAGACCCGCTACAAAGCTTATGGGGATTCCTGCCATTACGTTTCTTCCATATCCCAGCCATCCGATCAGACAGGCTGCGGGAATCCGGACTGCCCACAGCATCAGCAGATTCACAATGGTAGGATAACGGATCTCTCCAATTCCATTCACAAAGCAGATAATCCCATTAAATACCGCATAGCACCAGGTAAATGGCAGAACCACGCGAATATAGTGAACTGCCATCTCAAGAACCTGTTCATCCCTTGTAAAAAAACGGAGCACCGGACGGCAGCCGGCTGTAAGCAAAAGACCGGCAGCCAGGGTAATAGCTCCTGAAAATACCGGAATTATTAAAGCTCCTCTGCGAAGCCTTCTGTAATCCTCTGCCCCAAGATTCTGACCTGCAAAAATGGTTGCCGCAGAGGAAAAGGAAGTTATCGCAATATTAGCAATAGCATTCACCTTTCCCGCAACAGAACAACCTGCCACAAAAGCAGAACCCTGGGTATTAAACAACGTCTGCATCACCAGATGGCCGACCGAATATAAAGCTGAGTTTAATCCGAGAGGAAGCCCCACGCTCAGAATCTGTCTGACCATTGCCCTGTCATAGCTATGGGGCAGAAACGTCATAGCCAGCTCTTTGTAATGCTTCCTGATATACAGTATACTGAACAGCCAGGACATTATCATTGCGATGGCTGTCGCCAGAGCTGCCCCTGCCACTCCCATTCCGAATACAGCCACAAAAACCAGATCCAGCACAATATTTACCAGGCAGGTAATCATCAAAAGAAGCAGGGTTGCACTGCTGTTCCCAAGCCCTCTTAATACCCCGGCGTTTAAATTGTATCCCATATTTCCCAGACAGCCCAACGTAGTGATCCTGAGATACTCAACCGCTCCCTCCATGGCGTCTGCCGGCACCTTCATCAGCTTTAAAAGCCAGGGACCTGCCAGCACCCCCACCACAGAAAGAGGAACCGCACAGAGATACAAAAACCATACTGCCGTGGAGGTAAGCCTCCCCATCCGCTTTCCGTCATTTCTTCCCATGGCCTGGGAAACCAGAATCGAAATCCCCGATCCGATTCCCAGAAAGATGCAAAGCAGAATTTCCAACGGCTGAGAACTTGTAGCCACCGCCGCCAAAGCTGCTGCATCACAGTAATTCCCAATAACCAGCGTATCTACTGTACTGTAAAGCTGCTGCAAGATATTTCCCACACAAATAGGAATGGCAAAAATAAGAGCCTTTTTTATAATAGAGCCGCTGGTCATATCCACCAGCGATGGGGAACGCACCATAAATACTTCCTCCGTTTTATAACTGATGTAGTCTATTCTAATACAAACTATTCTCGTATGCAAGAAATATCCGGCACTGTTATATTACAACTTCAATCTTATTTTTCATCGCCTCTTCTCCACACAGGAATACAGCAGCACACCCCCTATGGTAATTGTACCTCCGAAAATCGGAAGGGTATTCGGTACTTCTCCCCAAAAAACAATGCAATTATCCCCGCAGCTACCTTCCTTTTTTCCAAAAACAACAGGCGTCATAAAAACTACTGTCCACAATCTGGAAAACGGGCGGAGTTTCTGAAACTTGAAATACAAACCTGGATGCGGTATCATGAGAATACATGCAGCAAGCTTGGCAACAAACATTCAGCAAGGAACAAAACTATGATATCTTATAAAATTTTGCACACCAAGGACATGAACCGAAGCTTTTTTGATCACTTCATCCGCCATCAGACCGTTGTAAAATGCTGGCGCAGAGAGCATGGAAGCTGGATCATCCGGGATGATCCCTTTACAGATGACTGGTCAGAAGATGACTATCGGCAAATTATCTCCCATTTAAAATCCCTGCTCTGCTCCAATGGCTTTGTCTGCGGTGCTTTTTATCAGAATGCTTTAAAAAGATTTGTATCGGAGGATATGCGGAGAATGGGAATTGGAAGGACGCTCTTGGATGTGTGGATGCAAGGATATACAGCCGGAAGCATGTCGAAGAGGAGCCATATGACTGTCAGATGGAGTATGTATTATAACTGTCAAATTTTTCACAACATTTGCTTACAGTTAAGGCACGCCCGTGACACACAAACACAAAAGAGCCGCAAAAGACGGCTCTTATCCTAAAGTTCCAGTATCCATTACGCATTTAATCAAAAAACAGCTTTAAATCATCTTCTTCGGTACTTATTATGATATAATCAAACATGAAAATCTGTTGTTATTACAACAAAAGGAGAAAAAATGAACTTATCCAATACACAGCTGTTCCGTGGACTGGAGGAACACGAAATCACATCTCTTTTAAGCTGTCTGAATACTGTGACACGCAGTTATAAAAAGGGAGAAATCATTCTCTCCGAGGGAATGATCACGGAAAATATCGGTGTTGTACTCTCCGGTATGGTCCTTATCTCCTACGGTGATATCTGGGGAAATACAAGTATTCTGGGCAATGCAGCACCCGGCTGCGTATTTGCCGAAGTATATGCCTGTATTCCGGGACAACCTCTGCTGATCACTGTATCTGCCGCCGAGCCCGCAACCGTGCTGTTTATGAATGTGGGGCGGGTCTTGACCTCCTGCTCCAATACCTGCCCCTTTCATGCAAGGCTGGCCAGAAACCTGCTGACTGTATGCGCTGACAAAAGCCTTCAGCTTTCCCGAAGAATGAAGCACACTACCTCAAAATCCATCCGCGGGCGTCTGATGTCCTATTTTTCAGAATGTGCCAAACAGTTTGGAAGCAGTTCCTTCATAATTCCCTATAACCGCCAGCAGCTGGCAGACTATCTGGGTGTGGACCGCAGTACCATGTGCAATGAGCTTTCTAAAATGCAGAGAGATGGGATCATTGAATATGAGAAGAATCGATTTTTGCTGAAAATGTGAATGTTAGAAGCGGCAAAGCTGTGACGGGGATTTTCTTTTGATTTGAGAAGGAGTCTTTTTAGCTGCCTGAGACGGTGTTTTTCTACCGGCCTGAGACGGCGTTTTCTTTCCTGCCTGAGACGGAGTTGCTGTCATCCCTTCCGGGATACGATACAGTCCCTTCTTTGCCGGCATCCATACTCCTGCTGCCGTATTCACTTTATAAATCCTGCAGTTTTCCAAAATCGCCCTGTTTGAAGGATTACAGGAGGTATTCAGGTTATCAAATAATCTGAACTGCGTTGCATATCCGGGCATAGCTCCGGTCCACCAGTTTATGTGCTGTCTGTAAGTTTCTCCCGACAAATGAATTTCACATCCGGCTTCATCGGGATAGAAATCAACATTAAACCGAAACGGACTGCTGTCCACCCTGTAATCTACTGAAACCAGCAGCATTGTACCCGGCCGGATGGATACACTCCTGCTTTCCACTTTAATCTGATTGCTCTGGCTCCACCAGTCCGATGCAGCCATTGCCCCAATATTGTACATAAGAGAAATGTTATATCTGTTCCGGGTATATCCGCAGCCGCTGCATCCCTGCCAGCACTGAGAACCATTTTCCTGCCACAAAAGGCTGTGGTCTGCCTTTTCTCTCTCAGCCCGACATCTGCTGCAAAAACGGACATGATACGTCTCATTATAATCCAGACCATTTTTCCATGCATGACCCAGAGCTGCCACATCCGGCGCATCATACTCATATCCACATCGGCAGGAATATCTGTGGATTCCATTCGTGATGCAGTCGGGCTCCTTAATCAGCAAAGAGGAAAAGCTATGATTTCCGTATTCTGTAATTTTCCCGCATACTCTGCAGTAAAACCAGTGTGTCTGACCATCATATTTCATATCGGTTCCCTGGGAATGATCACACTCCCATCTGGCATACAGTAAAATATCACCTGATTCATCCGGCCCGATCTGTACAGCCGGCTCTCCACTGAAATCAGGGGATCGAAACCATCCTGAAAAGCTATATCCTCCATATACCAGTTCTGACTTTTCAGGCAGAATCACAGTCTCTCCTCTTTCGTATTTCACCGGAGGACTATATCCTTTTTTCCATGCTCCTCCATTAAGACTGTATTCAATCGAAGATCCCGTGCCCCTGATTGAAAAATCATTTCTTATTTTTTCTGAGCTTCCGCCATACTGTCCATATGCCGGAAATACCATAAGCACTGCTAAAAGAGCTGTAATTGCCCCAAATCTGAGCTTTTTTAAAAATGTATATCGCCTATCTGCTCTCATCCATTTTCTCCATCCCCATTTTGCCATCCCAGACTCCATTTTTATCTACCAGACAGCCATCCGGCGTCCTTTCGTCCATATACATACTGCCGTATGATTTATATCCCAGCTTTTCATAGATCCATTTTCCCAGTCCCGTTTTCCAAAACCAGGTCTGTCCGGGAATGTCCTCTTCTGCGGCAAAATAATAACTTTTTCCGTCTATTTCCTGCCAGCCTGACAGCATGATTCCTGTCCTGCGGTCAAGAAAATACCACTTGCCGTCCTGCCCGTCCTTGTGCCATCCCTTGATCAGCATTCCCAAATTCCCATCACTTACTTCACTGGTATAGTACCACAGAGCATCTGACGCCTGATACCAGCCAACCGTCATGATCCCGTCTTTTCCAAAATGAAACCAGCTGCACGTATTCTTTACCGGAGCATAGGGATTGGGCGTATAAACCCAGGCATCTCTTATATAATTTCCCCTGCCGTCACCGTATTTCCACTGCCTCTTTCTCTCATCCGCCAGTTCCCATTTTCCCATAGAGCATTCTGCCTTTTCCTGAGGAGACGGGTATGGATAAAACTTTGAGCCTCCTTTAAAACCACCGTGTCCTTTGGATATGGATGCAGAATGGATAATCTCCGCCCCTTTCCATGGATTTTTTCCGGAAAAATCCGGGCGAAATGCACTGTACTGTACAGCCTGTGCATCAACAGCCACTTCTACCTGCGTTCCTTTTAAGACTAAGTGGGCATCCGGGATCAGAATCCCATCTGTCACAGGGATATCCGTCCTGGCTTCTGCTTTTTTTGTATAATAGTAATATTCCCCGTGCTTTTCCCAGCCTTTAAGGATCATGAGGTTTTTATCTGAAAAAGGGGCATTCAGGCCTTTTCTGGAAAATCGAAACTTTACCCGTACCCAGGAGGGACCCAGCTTATTTTTAAGCGTCAGCCTGTATCCTGCTGTTGATCCGGGAAAATATTCCTCTGCCCCATCTGTTTCTGCATCCAGCTCAATGGCTACCTGTGAAGTTTCGGAGGCGTATACAGGAAAAGCCCCTGTAAGGCACATGATCGCCAAAACTGTACACAACCTTCTCTTTCTCATCCTATTCCTACTTTAGCCCCAGTGTTGCTGCAGCCGCATCCAATGTAGGCTGTCCTGTGGTCTGGATCAGGCTTCCCGATACATTGACAGAATCTGATACGGCCTCTAATTTCGTAAAATCCTGCACCGTAAAGCTGGTAAAAAGCTTAGGTGTTTCCGCTCCTGGGGCCAGGGGATCTTTCAGTCCGTAGATATACACTCTGTCCGTCCCCGGCTCTCCGGAAATATCTTCCCTGATTTTCTCCCATTTTGCACCATCAATCCCATTCAAAACCACCGCATCATACACCTGATCTGAAAGATCTCCCTTCTTCTGTGCAGTAACTGCCGGAATCTCCACCTGTAAAAATGCCCATGATTGATATTCCACATTTGATTTTAAAGACGGATCCTTTGTTACCTCCTGCCCCGGCTCCAGATCCACGGCGTTTGCCGGATTCCAACCCGGCTCCAAAATAGTACCTGCCGTATCCTTCTGATCCGACCGGCCTGCCACAATATTAAACACATTGGACTTTGTTTCTGCCGTGCCAGAAAAATACGCATATGCACCGCTGACTGCTCCAAGCGTCATTGCTCCTGCCAAAACTGCTGCTTTCGTTTTTTTGCTGAATCCCATAAAAATCTCCTTCCGCCCAACCGGGCTATTATATTTTATAACAACGATGACCGCATCCTGAAACGCCGGAGGAAGCCACCTGTGTTATCATCCTATTTCGGACAACCTGAATACCTCTCTCAGGATCGGAGCCGCTGCATTCAGCCGGAAGACTACGGTTCCCTTTACATCCTTTTTCAAAATACAAACTGTGTCCGGCTCCGGGTTCGCATCTCCCTGAAACCAATATCCATCCTCCGTAATATCAATCACACGATGGATCACTGCGTTTCCATTTGAAAAATAAACGCCAATCTCCCCTTTTTCAGGCGCTCTTCGAGAATCCGCTGCCACAATTGCCCCTGTCTGCAGCTCTGGTTCCATGGAACCCGTACGGATCAGATAGCGGTCAAAACGCTGATTTCCATACAAAATGGCAGCCAAAAGAATCAGAAATACCAGATTTCCTTTCAAAAAGGCTATTATTTTTTTCAATTTTAGACTCCTCCCTGGAAATAGAATACTTTTATGAATGGAAAATTTTGAATTGAATAAAATAGTGGAAATTTTGAAAATAAAGAAAAAATTTTGATTTCAAAGAAATTCATAAGAAAAAGACAGACCTGTCTGAAATGTGGTTCCTGCTTTTTTACTATTTATACTTCATAATCCGGATGATGTCAAGGGGGATAATTACAAAAATACTTGACCTGTATATGAAATCGGATAGAATAAATCATATACCCTGACTTCCGTCGTTTCTCTCAAAACATAGTACTCAGGAGTCCAGGAGGATACAGTTCTGAAAAAGATTGTTGATTTCTTTTTCAGTGAGAAACAAAGCATCAAGATTCGTTAGGCCAGTAGCTTTTTTGACTTTTTCGTTTACTGTCTGGTTTCGAGAAATATTAATATAAGAGCCATCTCCTTTATTGACAATCCGGAAGTCCCGTATGAAATCAATCAGATCATAAGAATTAATCTGATTTTTAAAAACTTTAATCTCAAGCACTCTTAAAAGAAACAAGCTAAGGTAGCAGATTAAAAAATGCCCATAGATTGTTTCTTTTTTGTGCACGTAAACCGGGCGTGCATCCAGATAAGACTTTGTGATCCGGAAGGATTCTTCGATCTTCCATAAGCTGTGGTAGGTCTGATAGATTTGGAGCGGTTCCATATACAACTCTGAGGTGACCATAAGGTTGTATCCTGCATACTTCAGATCCTCATTAACCTTCTCTTTATCAATTCCTATCACAGGAGTTATCTTTTTCCCGTTCTTATATGACACTTTTTGAACGCGGCTGTTTCTTTTCTTTATCCCAGTGAGATTCATACATCTGCAAATAGGTACCTTTTTTCTTCTTCTCTTTTCTTAAATAGTATGCCATAACCGACCTCCGAACAAAGTGTTATAGAGTACTATTATTATAATATATCAAAAAAATTTTTTTCAATAAAAAAAGCCCCAAAAGGGCATTGAAAATTTGCTGTAAATAAAGGAAAAACCGAGATGCAGGAAAAGAAATGAAAAAATGACAAAAAGAAAACGACGGAAATTTCCTAGTACTACGACGGAAAACGGGAGAAATTTGCCAGAAACGAGATTTCTTTCTGGATTGACTTTTTCATGAGTACAGCATATACTATAGACAGTATAAAAAAACTGTTTTACGGTTTTTATATGGGCGGCGTTGCGACGGCGTCCTAATTTTTTGGCTCTTTGTCAAGAGTTGGGGTGGTATTCTTTGGAATACCGTCCACTCTTAGGTTTTGGGACATTTTTATGTTTGATTGAAATGATCACATTTTTCTTTTAAAAATAGCGCCTCTCCTGGTTTTCAGGAGGGGCACTGTTCATTTTTAGACTTCTGCATTATTTGGTTGTAAAACGATTCGGTTTTGATGGGTGTGTGGCTGCAAAAACAAAACATGGAAAAAATTGTCCTGTTTCATAAAAAAGCTTCAAGAAAAAATCAGACTGAATGCCGTAGAACTTGTCGTCATCAGCCCCCCCAGTGCTTACAGGGAACAACCTACGAAATGTAGACTTCCTGAATAAATTTCGAAAATGGGTACTGGCCATGTAAACAAAGTCTCATTTCTGGTATCATGTACGATGTCCTGTACCAAATATCAGAAACAGAACAAAGAAAAATACAAGTAATCCAAGCCAGTTTCTTCTCAAAAGCAGATGTATCATCATGGAAATCAGCAAAATGCCCATTACAATTATAATTCCATTCATCTCTTACCGTCTCCCTGCAGCATATTCTCCCATACAAATATCTAATACTTCTCTGGGCGGCTGGATCAGGGCGTCCTCATACTGGCACTTCCACTGAATCTCCCGGCACATCTGGCCATCCGCCACGCCGTCTATGGTTTCCCCATCCTGAATGGGGTTATCATGCTCCAATATGTACGATGCCACATTGTAGGCGTGGTTTACCACCCAGTTGGGGTTCATGTCGTGGAAGTGGTACTGGAGGTCAGGCAGGAACAGGGTGCTCATGCCCACCGTGTCGATGAGCATATCTTCCGTGCCCTCAATGTTGAAGAATCGGACATTGACACCAAAGCGGATGAACCGATCCGTGCCCTCAATCTGATGGGAGCGCACATCCTCTGCCAGAAACAGCTTGCCGCAGTTCTGAAAATAGAATGCCTCACAGGTGGGGTACAGCTCCGCCAGAGCCTCCAAAAAGTCGGCATCCAGATTGGCACGCTCCAGCGCCGGAAGCGCCGCTGCCAGCATATCGGTGGCTACCACCTGATATTTACACTCCCGGAAGATCCGCTCCCGGTTCTCCTGGCAGTCCCACATCTGGCTCATCGGGAAGGCATCAAAGCCTTTGCCCTTGAACTCGTCGCATTTCATCACCATCAGCTGCACCGGGCATTTTCCCTCCTTGAACTCTGCAATATGCTCCTGTGCGGCAAAGCCGGCCATTTTCTTATCATAACAGAAGCACTCTGTCGATCCGATGTGCTTCTCCATTACGGCAGTCATTTTTTCTTTATCCGGCATTTCTACCTGCTCTTTGAACAGCATCTGAATGAGATAGGGACCACCGGGCCGGGAACCTTTTTTGTCGTCCAGGTTTTGCTGGAAAGCTTTATTGCTCATTTGGTTTCCTCCTTCTTTTCTGGGAACAACTTCCACCGAAACTCCAGCTCTTTCTGGACAAACTCTTTCGGCAGGCCGCGGGGGTTGGCGATGAGATACCATACCCGAAAGGTGCGCTTCTTCGAATCTGTTTCCTGCCGGTAGAGCTGATAGCCCGCCTCATCCTCCTGCGTCCACTGTCCTGTCTGCCGCTTGGCCTGCACAAAGGGTTCCACCACCTGGTCCAGCTCCTCTCTGGTGCGGCTTGAGGCCCAAGCTTGATCCACATCATTGGCGTGGGAGAGGTGGAACAACATCGAACCCATCCAGTTCTTTGCCTTGTGTTCAGGCGTTCCGCGCAATTCCGCCTGATGGCGGTACTCCGCCAGCTGCTCCGGTGTTCCGTACCGTTCCACCATCTGCTCATCCACATGAATGCGCCAGCTGTAATCCTCTGGCTGGGTAAAGGGGGCGCAGACCGACTGGAGCGCCCCTACTGGGTCTGCTTCAAAGCAGTCAATAAAATTGAGGTAGTGGGCTTTAATCAGGGGCAGGAAGGTGTTCAGCAGCCTGGTGTCCAGCCACAGATCCTCTGTCAGCATCCGAAAGAATGAACCGCCTGTTGTCGGTTCTATTTTGAAAGAGTAAAGGTAATCATCTCCCTGCTTTATGATACAGGTAAAGCCCACCTCCACATTTCCATGGCCGATTTCGTAGTCTATGTAGTTGTAGCGGCTCCGGTCAAAGCAGATCTGATAGGTCAGCCCGTTTTTCATTTTCTTTTTGAAGTCGCCTTTTTTCAGCTGCTTCCAGCCTTTTTCCTCCAGATCCAGGCCGTTCCATAGGTAGTCCAGAAGCTCCTGAAATATATCTGCCGGGCGTTTTTGCTCCATAGCTATTCATCCCCTAAATCATTTTCTACACCATCTCATACAGCAGGGCTGTATTGCCCCGCACCAGTTCCAGATGGGAGCGCAGCGTTTCAAGTCCGCTTTGCACCACCTTGGCGGGCAGATCCCAGCCTGGGGCAATTTCAGCAGCCAGCTCCAAGAGGTCCTGCTCCCGCAGAGCTGCCAGCAGTTTAGACGCCAGCTCGCCCTCCAGCAGAGTGCAGTCCAGGGTGTCCTCCGTCTGGGGAGCAGGAAAACGGACATCCAGATCCAGCTCGCCCTCACCAGTTTCCCTTAGTTAAAGATATGAACCCTCTTTATCAGTCTACTTTTCCAATAAATCGGTAGTATATCTCTATTTCCTGTATTCTTTCGTTATCCTCATTCGTTGTTGCTTCGTGAATAAGGATTTTTTCTATCATTGCATTTAATAACGGTGCTGTCAGTTCCTTTGGTACGGAATACTCCTTGATTAACTCAATCCACTTTTCAGCACCTATCATATCCTGTTCCATTTTACTTAATTCTTCTCTTAGGTTGGTTATCTGCTGTTCCAGTTCTATCTGTTCTTTTTGATATTTCCCCGACAGCATGATGAAATTTCGTTCCGTTATCTTCTCACAGGCTCTATCTTCATACATTTTCGCAAACAAGCGGTCAATCTCATTTTGTCGGCTCTCGGCTTTCTTCAAGGCACTTGCCTTTTTCTTCTTTTCCCGTATTCGCTCTGCATTGCCAGCCTTTTGTATCTTATTCAACACCTTTTCTTCGTCCTGCTGTACTGCCTTAGCCCAATACTGCAATCGATCCAATACGGCTTGATACAGCACATCATAACGGATATAGTGCATAGAACAAGTACCTTTGCCAAACTGTCCGTAGTAACTGCAAGCATAATAACTGTATGGCGTTTTATTTGCCTTATTTGTCGCAAACCGCATAGACCAGCCACAATCCGCACACTTGACAAGCCCTGCAAATATCGGCGTTGCTTTTTCCTTTGTCTGTCTACGCCTTGATTTTATCTGTTCCTGCACACGATAGAATACTTCCTTATCAATAATCGGCTCATGGGTATTTTCTACTCGAAACCATTCACTTTCAGGCTTACGCACTTTCTTCTTGCTTTTGAATGAAACTGTTGATTGTCGATTATGAACGCTGTTTCCGATATAGACTTCACTTTTTAAGATTGCCTTGACATGAGCAATCGTCCACTCATAACGCTTGCTGTCGAGCTTTCCCTCAAAGATATGTGCAAAAGTACCGTACCTTGTGAAATTCAGCCAAGACGCTGTCGGAACTTTTTCTTCTCGCAGTACCTTTGTGATTTTGGCACTACCGTAACCTTGATAGGCTAGGGAGAAGATTTTTTCAACAATCCATTTTGTTTCCTCATCAACCAGCAGTTTTCCTTTGATGTCGGGGTGTTTCTTATATCCTAACGGAGCATAAGCCCCATAATACGCACCCTCTGCAAATTTTGTCTTAAATGCAGATTTCACTTTACGGCTTGTATCTCTTGCCACCCATTCATTGATGATGTTTTTAAATGGTGCAATCTCACTTTCACCTTTTTCGCTGTCTACACCGTCGTCAATCGCTATGTAACGGACATTATGGCTGGGAAAATACAATTCTGTATATTGTCCTGTCATAATATAATTTCTGCCAAGTCGGGAAAGGTCTTTCGTTACAACACAGTTGATTTTTCCTGCCTCTATATCTTCAATCATTCTCTGGAAACTCGGTCTTTCAAAATTTGTTCCCGACCAGCCGTCATCAATATACTCATCAATCACATTCAAATGATGTTCTTTTGCATATAGACGCAACATACTTCTTTGTGTGGTAATGCTGGAACTTTCGCCCTGTAATTCATCATCTCGGCTTAACCTAAGATAAAGTGCAGTATTGTAAATCTGTTGTTTCATTGTCAGTTATCCTCCTTTATAACTAACCCGTGTTTACAATACCTGCTTGCAAGTAAAGTATAACACGGGTACTTTTTGTCATTCAATCTATTTCTTACAACTGCACCGATTTTATGCGATTGTCTGCTTTGCTTTTTCCAGCATAACATCCGTCAGAAGTTCTTCCATTGTCTTTCCCTTTTCGGAAAAATGCTCTTTTACAACAATCTTTGTTTTTCCTCTGTTGCCAATGCCACGCTTATTATCTGTCTTTTCCTGCCTTGTTTTTACAATATCAGCAATAGCACATACCCCCTTTCTGTAAAAATCTTTTCTAAGCAATTCAACGGCTTTTGTCATAGCCCACAGGAGTTCCACCTCTGCATAGTTCTTATGTAGCCGTACCCATTGCGTGCGACGCTCTGAACGCTCAAGCTGTGGCTGTACGGGAGTATCATTATCAGACAGAACAGGTCATGGCGGTAGGAAAGGACAAGTTTCTTACAGGAACACAGATAAGGCTCGCTCACTTTAGCAGGGAAAAGGTCATGGCGTATCTGTTTCAACGGCTCGCTGTCTGTCAAACGTATTAAATTGCTTTATTCAGTTGTCAAAGAACACGAAAGAAGAAAATCGTCTTTCCTATATACCGCGTTGGAAAAGAGCAGAAGCGTAACCAATCTTCAAAACTTTTCTCTTTTCCTGCACCATATAGGGAAAGAAAGTGTCATTCTGCTAAGTTGGTGATGAAAAAATCTGATTTTCTTTTCACACCCTAACTACCCATGCAACACTATTACTACCAACTATGGAATGAAAGATTTTCTTTGCTCCATATAGGGAATGGAAACTACGGATTGTTAAGTTGAAATTGAAAATCGTTTCTTCTTTCACATCATATAGGGACAGCAACCACCGATTTAATGACCTGTTTTCAAAAAAAGTCAGATTTCCTTTCCTTGCACCATATCTGTACGCAAGTAACCGTTTTGTTGCAGATTTTTTGAAGAAATTAAAAAATACCGTCATTCCCTTGTGGAACAGCGGTATCTTTCTCAATCATATCTGCTATGTCTGTTGTCATTTGTTTAATTTTTAATTCCTGCTTTTCTGTTAGTCTTGTATGTCTGTCGATTTCTTCCAGATAATTTGCTCCTGTTTTCTTTTCAATCTCTTTTATCATCAATAAAGAGGGCATGACCTGTCTTTCTAACCAGCGTTTTGTTTTATCCATATTGACAGCAACAGGCGTCATAATAAACGGAAGTGAGGTCGTTACATTATCTAAAAATATATCCCATAAAATATAATCGGGAAAATCTATCTGTGTGAGGATAAGGCTTGCTATGGTCTGTTCGGGATTTCTTGTAAAAACAAATTGTTCTATCGTTTGTTCTGCTTTTTCATTTTTCAAACGAATTTCAAAGCGGTTCTTAATGTTTGTTTTTATGCCTTTGCTTTTTTGTTCCTTTTCTTTTTCATACAGGCAAAAGTAAATAGAACTATTCTTTGAACCGATATAAAAGGTTTTTGCAGTATCTCCATGTGTACCCGATAATTTCCCGCTGTCTACTGCTTCATGGGTTCTTGAACGTTTCCATACCTTGTTGGCATAATAGCGTTCCCTTAGAATTTCTATATCCAGCAGTCCGCCCATATCATTGACCGCTAAATCTATGCGTTTAAAAACACCTTGATAATCTATACAACATCTTAAAAAGTAATACCAGTCTATCCCTCTTGCCTGTAAAACATATTCCAAGTTCCGACACCCCATACCTCTTAATTCCAATAAAACACCCATAGAACTATCTTTAGAAGCATTTATACTAATATCCTCATAGACATACTGTTCTTCATAACCATACATTCCGTAATCTTCATGGATAAAATATTCGCTCTTCATTGCCAGTACATTTTTTATAATTTCCAATGCGTCTATGGTAGGAAAACGAACACGCAGGTAGTCAATCGTTAAAGTGAAAGGCTGAGTACAATTACAATAATCAAGATAATGTAGAAGTATATGTTTCATTTCTTTACTGGCTTTTGTTTTTCCGTTTTCAATTTCATTTAAGTTCTGCCTGCTGATTTGCAATTCCTGTGCCAGTCGTGATTGCGAATAATCACAGGCTTTTCTCTTTTGCTTTAATGTTTCAATAAATTTCATATCATTCATGTTTTATTCCTCCAATCAAAAAAGGCATATACTCATAGAAGCATACACCTTGTATCTTATCATTATTTGCTATTGATATGATGTTTTAGACCTGTCGGGTAGAAAAAATAGGGTGTGAAGTGAAATAAGTTCTTATAACCTTGTAAATCGTTGCATATCAGCAGTTTTATATTTATTTTTTCTCTTGTCTTTTGTAATAGTACCCCCCTGTTAGATAACGGGGGCTTACTGTTCGCTCGCAAGCTCGCTCAACTGCCGGAGTGAACCAGCCACTAAAAACGGTGGAAAAATCTAAGAGATTTTCCCACCGCCGTGTCTGGATCACTCCGCCTATTATGCTTTTTCGCTTTACCTTTTAATCCCCAATCATATTATACCTCTAATGCACGAATTAGATTTACCATTTCAATAGCTCCCTGTGCACATTCAGAGCCTTTATTTCCTGCTTTGCTACCAGCTCGTTCTATCGCCTGTTCAATCGTATCTGTCGTAAGAACACCAAACATAACTGGTGTTTCGGTATTTAAACTGATTTGAGCAATTCCTTTTGATACCTCACTACACACATAATCATAATGGCTTGTACTACCTCGAATAACTGCTCCCAAACAAATAATCGCATCATATTTTTTACTTTTTGCCATTTTAGACGCTATCAAAGGTATTTCAAATGCTCCCGGAACCCAAGCTACCTCTATGTCCTTTTCACCAACATTTTCTCTTTTCAAATTATCTAATGCACCTGCTAACAGCTTAGAAGTTATAAACTCATTAAATCTTGCTACAACAATACCGATTTTTATATTTTCTGCTACTAAATTTCCTTCAAAAGTGTTCATTTATTTTTCCTCCATATTCAAAATGTGTCCCATTCGGTCTTTCTTTGTCTTTAGATAAAAACTATCATAAGGATTTGCTTCTATTTCAATCGGTACTCTGCTTGAAATTTTCATTCCATAATCTTCTAACTGATAAACTTTATCAGGATTATTTGTAAGTAAATGCAATGATTTTATTCCCAAATCTCTTAAAATCTGTGCACCGATATAATATTCTCTTAAATCGCCTTGAAATCCTAATGCAAGGTTGGCATCAAGTGTATCCATACCGTTATCCTGTAAATGATAGGCTTTTAGTTTATTGACAAGCCCGATACCTCGTCCCTCTTGTCGCATATAAAGCAATACACCAGAACCATTTTCTGCAATCATTTTCATTGCTTTATCTAACTGCTGTCCACAATCACAGCGTAAAGAACCAAAGACATCTCCTGTTAAGCACTCTGAGTGGACACGACATAGCACATCGTTTCCATTATTCAAATCTCCCATAACCAATGCAACATGATGTTCTCCATTCAATTTATTGATATAACAATGTGCTTTGAAATTCCCATATTTTGTAGGCATTTCTACAACCGAAACACATTCTACAAGCAAATCATATACTTTTCTGTATTCCTGTAATTCTTTAATTGTGAGGGTAGGTATATGGTGCGTTTGAGAAAACTGAATTAAATCAGGTGTTCTCATCATTTTCCCGTTTTCATTCATAATTTCGCAACATAAGCCACATTCTTTTAAGCCAGCCAACCTCAATAGGTCAACCGTTGCTTCTGTATGTCCATTTCTTTCCAAAACACCTCCGTTCTTTGCAATCAGAGGAAACATGTGCCCCGGTCTACGAAAGTCAAAGGGATTTACATTCTCAGTCACACACATACGAGCCGTTAATCCTCTTTCTTCGGCAGAAATACCTGTTGTAGTATCCTTATAATCAATAGAAACTGTAAAGGCAGTTTCATGGTTATCTGTATTATCTTCAACCATAGGGGAAAGCATGAGCCTGTTAGCCAGACTTTCACTCATAGGCATACAGATTAAGCCTTTTGCATAAGTCGCCATAAAATTAACATTTTCTGTTGTCGCAAATTGTGCCGAACAAATTAAATCCCCCTCATTTTCTCTCTCTTTATCGTCCATAACCAAAACAAGTTTTCCCTCTTGTAACGCCTGCAATGCCTCTTTTATTTTTTGATATTTCATAATTCCTTTATCCTTTCTGCTAAAATCCGTATCGGCATAACAACTCTTTCGACAACTCTGTTTCATTGCTGTTGTCTATGAGTTTCTGCACATATTTCCCTAATATATCATTTTCAAGGTTTACCATATCCCCGACTTGTTTATTCTTGAGAATTGTTTGCTCCAAAGTATGAGGGATAACGGATACCGAAAAATCTGCTTTCGATACTTTTGCGACAGTAAGACTAATACCGTCAATAGCAATCGAACCTTTTTCAACAATTAGATTTAAGATTTCTCTTTGCGTATTGATTTGATACCACACCGCATTTTTGTCTCTACGCACAGACGATATTCTACCTGTCCCATCAATATGCCCCGTAACAATGTGACCGCCCAACCTGCCATTCATAGGCATAGCTCTTTCTAAATTCACAAGGTTTCCATGTCTTAACAGGCTAAGAGCCGTTCTGTTCCATGTTTCATTCATCACATCAACTGTAAAAGATTGTCGAGTGAAACAAGTAACTGTAAGGCAGATACCATTGACTGCTATGCTGTCGCCTAAATGTATATCCTCTAATATTTTTGAAGCTTTAATGGATAGTTTACAGTTACAAGTATCTTTCTGTATTCTTTCTACTTTACCGATTTCTTCTATTATTCCTGTAAACATGGATAAATCACTTCGCTTTCTATGAAATAATCATTTCCCACTTGAGAAAAAGCATATGGTTTGAGCATAATGGCGTCATTAGGAAAAGCAACACCTTGACCACTTACAGGGCTTTTTGCACTCCCACCAAATATTTTAGGTGCTATATAAATTTGCACCTCATCAACAATCTGTTGCTCAAGAGCACTCCAATTCATTGCACTTCCACCCTCTAAAAGTAGACTGTCTATCTGCATATTTCCTAAACATTGCATTAAATTCATTAAGTCAATATGATTACCTTTTTTCTTCGTATAAATAATTTCACAACCACATTTTCTGTAAAGAGCAATCTTACTTTCATCAATAGAAGAAGTAGCGATATATGTTTTAATGTCATTCGCTGTTTTGATAATTTTTGATGTAATGGGTGTTCTTAAATCTGTATCACATACGATACGAATAGGATTTTTCCCGTTTTCTAATCGGCATGTCAGTAAAGGGTCATCTTGAATAACGGTATTCACTCCTACCATGATCGCAGTAACCTTATGCCTGAATTGATGTACTTGTTTTCTCGCCTTTTCGCCACTTATCCATTTTGATTGATTTGTATAAGTTGCTATTTTCCCGTCCATTGTCATTGCATATTTCATAAAAACATAAGGAATATGCCTTGTAACATATTTTCTAAAAACTTTGATTAACTGTTGACACTCCATTTCTAAAATTCCTATCACAACTTGAATGTTGTTTTCCTCAAGTACCTTTACACCTTTTCCAGACACAATAGGATTACAGTCTAAAGTTCCGACGACTACTCTCGTAATGCCACTTTTAATAATTGCTTCTGTGCAAGGTGGTGTCTTACCATAGTGACAGCATGGTTCAAGTGTTACATAAAGTGTTGCTCCTACAGGTGACTCCCTACAATTTTTTAGTGCATTTCTCTCTGCATGCAATCCACCAAAGATTTCATGGTATCCCTGTCCTATAATTCGATTATCTTTTACAATTACTGCCCCAACCATAGGATTAGGATTGACATAGCCAGCACCTTTTTTTGCCAGTTTTATTGCTAATTTCATGTATTCTGTATCGCTCATTTTTACACCTCCAAAAAAATACATGCCTTGAATAAAATCTATCCAAGACATACAAAAGAGGATTTATGCGATTAAAGAAAATGCTCTGAAACAATATAAAATCATTCCAGAGCACGCAAAAAAGCATAAACTTACTTTCATCTTCTTTCATCCAGACTATACTGTCGGCTTTGGAATTTCACCAAATCATGCCTTTCGGCTCGTGGGCTATACCACCGGTAGGGAATTACACCCTGCCCTGAAGATAGTTATTCAATTACGAACAATTATAATATTTGATATTATATCTGTCAATAAAAAGTTTTTTCTCGTTTATCCAAATACAATAATTTGCAAGCAGGTAAACACAGGTTATTTCTTAATATCCTTTTGTTTGGGAAACTCCCCAGTCCCAGATGGCCATATAGACCACGCCGGAGCAATCGCCGTTGGACAGTTTCTGCCGCTGACCGTCTTTGAGAAGATAAAAGGATGCAATCTGTGACATGGTGATTCCTCCTGAAAGTTAATCTTACGCGTCTCCTCTTTGCTCCAGCAAAGCAAAAACTTCATTCATATCCATTTCGAACATGACACTGTTTGCCTGCACCGGTGCAAAGTAGTAGGAAACTTTTTCTGTGCCAAATTCCTGCTCTATCTGCTCCCATTCTGAAGTGGGATAAATACAGAAAGCAAGGGTATCGCTACCGAGCGAGCCCATATACCAGCGGAGCTGATACTGCGGCGACAGATACTCCTGAATACTTCTCAGCGTAGTGTCACGGTCGGTACAATCATCTGCGTAGGGGATCGGTGCGCTGACACCATTCTTTTTCATAAAAATATCAACACCGCGTTCTTTTTCTGTTTCCACACATTCAAACTGAATTTTATCTTCATCAGGCAGTTTTTTATTGAAGTATTCGATGATAGATTCATCAAAATCTCTCCAGTCCACCCAGATCAGAGCATCGCTTTCCCAAAATTCGTCCTGATGTTCCTCATGTTCCGATAAAAACTTTCTGATTTCTTCCATACCGATTTCCTCCGTTTTGTTTTCTTACTGTAATTTATTATGTCTTTTTGAGATACTCCCGGAAGCATTCGATGAACTCCCGATTCCGCTTAGGGACATCGACCCCCTTCCGATGTGGGAAGAACCCTTCCTGTTCCACATCGTCCAGCAACTTGGGCAGATTCGAAAACCGGGCAAAGAACGGTAGTGCATAGTCTTGGATCTGCCCGGAAATCTCCTGGATAGAGCGTTCCCGCTCCAGCAGAGTAGATACCTCATAGCGGGGGAAGTCATCATACCGGCGGGTCAGCCGGGCGATGGAGGTGCCCACGATACCATCATAGGTTTTCTCCGTCCCTTCCTGCTCACTGCGCCACTTGGCAATTACCGGGGAACTCACATCGAAGAAAGCAGTAAAAGTGGTGGAGCCAAAGCGGATGGAGGGGGAAAAGTAAAAGGAGAACACAAAGATGCCGTCTTTTTTGTAGATGTCATTTTTGCTCTTGCGGTATTTGTAGCCCAGCGGGATCAAAGGCTCCGCGATCCGCTCACAGGTATAGACGAAGATCTCGCGGTGCTTGGTTCCCTTGGGAAAATCCTTCTTCTCCATGTTGCCACCTCAATCAAAATCCATCCAGACCAGGTGCTTTCCGCATTGGAGGCACTGGAACAGATAGCATTGCAGGTGCCCGCCATTGACGGATTCCCGGATCATATTTTTCTGCTCCTCGTCCCACATGGGATCGTCCAGCACCTCCTCCAGCACACCCAGTGCCCGCAGTTCTCTGGCACCCACATAGCCCAAAAAGGCACAGTAGTCGCCGCAGTGAGCTCGCCAATATTCCTGCTGCCAGCCGGAGTAGACGGGGGTGCGGTGGATCAGCTCGTCCAGTTTTTCCAGATCGTCTACACCATCATCCAGAGAGAAATCATCTTGAAAACTACCATCATATTTCCGGGCTGCTTCGCCGTTGGCGATGCACTCTGGGCACAGATATGCAATATCCTCCACGGAAAAAAACGGATTGGTATAAAAAATATGAGTCTCCTTGCCACAGCAATCACAGACAACACCTGTTGTGGACTCCTCAAAAGCGCCAGTTTCCAAAGGGTTCGGGTGATACCGGAAGGTGGGCAGGCCCAGTTTGGCCTGCCACTCCTTCTCTTTCTGCTTTTCCTCCAGCATTTTTGGCTTAGGAATGGCGTAGTGGTTGCCCCAGTTTTCCGCATAGTCTTTCAAGACTCCCAACCGCTTGAGCATTTTTTTATTCGAGCGATTTCCAATTTGGCGGAGCAATTCATAAGCATCCTTCTTAAAGTCCAGCAGATCATATACATCCACCAGCACCGCCTTTTCCTGCTTGTCTTCCGATTGCTCCAGTTTCTCCTTGAAAGCATAGAGAGCGCGGACACTGTCTGGATTTCCTTCTGTCTCCCGAAACTGCTTTTGTAGTTCAATATATTGCTTCAGGTATTCGTTCATGTTCACAATCTCCCATCAATCCCACCAGAAATACCAGGCAGTAGACTGCCACAGGACATCCGCCAGATTGCCCACAGTGGGGGCATCCTGCTCCTGGTTCACGATATCCGGGCAGAAACCATATTGTTCTGTAGCAACTTCCATTGCCTTCTCCTTGGGAACAGGGGTCGGGAGTAGGAATTCCAACTCATCGTGGCTCATAGCAGCAGGGATGGCGCCATACTGCTCAAACCAGTATTTTGCCACTGCCATCAGCTCCGGCGTATCCGGACACTCATTCCAGTTTCCAAAGGGTAGATAGGCGAAGAGCTCCCAAGGGTTCTTTACCGGAATTTTAGCCAGAATAAGGGGATAAGTCATGTGACAATCTGAATCCCAGTAGCTGGAAAAGCGGCAGTTTTCATAACCATCCTTCATCTCGCCCAGAACTTTCTCCTCCCAATTCATGTCATCGTCCTCAGCTTCTTCCTTACGCTGACCAGTCAATTCTTCCAGAACGGCCTTCCCATCCTTTACAGGCGCTTCTATCATCTTCTTTCGATACTCCTCTACCGTTTTGAGGTCAAATTCATAGCAGTCCACATCATGATCCGGGTCAGCGTTCATTACCAGACACTCCAACAATGTTTCATCATCCGCTCGAATAAGGATAGGAACAAAGCCATCATGGAAACTGTCCCGCTTAGCGTAGCTATACGCAGCCATAATGGGGTCATCATCTGCCATAGCGGGAAAATAAGTACATTCGCAGTCCAAATATTCCATAATAGCCTGGGCCACCTCGGAAGGCTCCAGGGTATCCTCATCAAAGTTCTGTCCTTTCCAGTTTTCAAATCGCTCTCCAATTACCTCTGCCATAGCCTGATAATAATCCTCGTCAAAAGGAATGAACAGATAGGCTTCGTCTTGAATCTCCTCAGAGTAATTGCGTTCCTGCCCGATGACGCTGATTGCGTAGTTGTCAATGTCACTTGGGAAATAGGGACTATCCGGCTCCCCATAGTAGTAGGAAGCAAATGCTCGGCCAATTTTGTTGAATAGCGGGCCGACCAGCTGACCATCCAGTTCATCTCGGATAAATTCCCTTAGACCCACGCTGTCAGGATCAGCCTTGACCTTTTCTACTACCTCTCCGTACTCCACAAGGAATTTCTTATCCATCAGGTCATGCTCCATGCACCAGCGCAGGTAAATGGCCATGTGGTTGTAGGCGTTGATCTCATCCACTGGAAGAGCCTTTTCCTCAATGGTTTCCAGATGCCCGTTGGCATCATCCATTTCCACCACATAGTCGTCATCACTACTATCATCTGACTCGCTATCCAACGGTTCCCATCCGATTTTCAAAGTCATCTGCTCCTCTGGCAGAGAAACACCAGCACTGCGGGTAATGGTATGCTTATCGTCTGCCGAAAATCCGATGGTCTCACCATCTTTCAGCGTCACATCACACGCCAGCACATAGGAGGCAAGGCTTGCCAAAAAGTCCCGCAGATCCTCCGGCTCGGCGTCGGTGTTCAGCACCTCCATCTCCTCCTTACCGAACACATCCATGCCGTAAGTGTAGCCGTTCAATCCGCCCTCGCTCCGGTACAGGCCGAACCAGACCCAGTTGAAGATGGGCAGTTCGTCCTCTTTCATCATATTGGCGAAGCCCTCGTAGAATCGGGGTTCAAACACCACACCGCTGGTAAAAACGCCGGTAACATATTTCTGCTTACAGCACACTGCCATTGCCTTAGTAAACAGCTTGCCCCGTTCCAGCAGTTTTTCCTCCTCGCCAAGTACTGCCACCATGATATGGGCCTTGTGCGCTTTAGCCGCTTCTACGGCTTCTGGCCACATATAGTTATTTTCGGCGTTAATCTCTGCTTCGCTATCCGGGATGTGACCAGGAAAGAGTGTCGCAACCAGCATCATGCCGCCAACTTGCATTACCACAGCATCGCTGCTGTTCTCATCATCTTCATCTGCCCCATCTGATCCTTCATCCACAATGCCCCATTCTTCCCTCAGATCCCGGATAAACTGTTCCTTGTCCCACTCCGCTTTGGACAGGAGCACAGACCCGGCAAAGGAACCCTTACAGTCAGTTTCCTCCTCGTCGGCGTCATCCTCTTCGTCAAGATCCCCTGCCTCTTCATCTGGATCATAGAGGGATTCATGCTCCAGTCCACAAATAAATTCCTCAAAGCTGTCTGCCAGATGGGTCATCTTGTAGTCGTTCTCCTGATCCACATGGACCACCGCAGGCTCTCCCTGGGGGCCGCAGGTCCGGTAGTCCAGGAAGATCATATCGTGTCCGGCGCTGGGACAGTCACAAATGGCCACACCGATAGCGGGATATTCCCACTCATCGATCATAAACTGGCTGCCCAATTCCCCACACAGGGAATATCTCTTTTCCCGTCCAATACCCAAAATTCCTGTAATGGCCACATGATCTTCCGCCCAACTGGTCGGCTCATCGCAGGGATAGCAGGTATTCACCGGGATGCCGCCGTTGTGCTGCTTCATCAGCCAGATGTAGGAGGCAGGCAGCTTGTAGCCCAGTTCCTCCTCCACGCTGGCGATCAGTTCATCGGAAGGCAGATCACTGACATACTCTTTTAGTGCATACCAATTATCATCCCAAAAGTTGGTAAGGTCGAAGTCCTCGAAAGGGGTATCGCCAGGCACGAATTTTACCTTCTTGTTCCTGCTGTGCTGGTATTTCCGAATCTCCGCCTTACATTCCCGGATTACCGCTGTGGCATTTTCATCCTCTGGGTCCAGTTCTGCCCACCGCTGGGCATAGTGGATAGCTTTTTGCTCCTGGCCGTGGAGATACTGATAGCCGTAGGCCATCCGCATATTCCACTCCGCCTTGTCCTCTCCTTCTTCTCTGACGGACTCCAGCACCTCAATGGCGCGAAGCAGAGCCTTATCCCCTTTGTAGTTGGGGGTTCCCTCATCGTGATCGCCGATAATGGCGTAGTTTTCCAGTGCCCTCGCCAGCGCGTAGGAAATGCGGTAGTTCCGACCGTCCTCCGGGATGGCATTCAGTGCCTGGATGCAGCGGGTGTACTCGTCCTCGTCGTTCCACTGCTCCAGCTGTGTAAAGAATGCCTCCTCGTTTTGCGGGGTGTAAGGGATATAGTCTATACCATTCAACGTTTCGTTCAACTCGTCATCCTGATTCTCAGTTTCTGGCCCATCATCTTGTTGTTTTAGGGGCACAGATCCTGCTTCACGGCGGAAGGTATGGAAGATGGCCCATGGGATGTCCGTGCCTTCAAAGAACTCTTTTGCCATGTTCAGTGCCTCTCGGATGTCCCAGGCGATGAAGTCCACATAGCCGCAGTAGAGGCCGCTGGCCCCGCCGGTGAGAGTAAGCACTTCCGAACCGTCCCCGATGGTAAACAATTCCTCCAGCTTGTCCCGGAAGTCGAAGATTTTCTGACTGCCTTCCTTCTCTCGCAGGGTATCCAGGGGATAGCAGAAAAAGCCCGCCACCGCGCCGTCGGCATGGAGATCGTCCATAAAATCATTGTCGGCATTCAGATAGCCGTTGATGAGCGGCACACAGTTAGTGGAACCAGCAATTACATCCAGCCGCCAGTCGGTATCAGGGTCCTTGTTGGGTTCCATTTTGTAGCCAATGTAACTGTCCAGATAGGCTGCCGGATCGGTGGAGAGTTCCAGGCCCCGATCCTTCAGAGCATCAGGAAGTTGAGACATAAGAATGGACGGCTCCGCCTTGGGTTCCACCAGCACATCAAAGCTGTCTATATATCTCATGTGGGGGATCTCACCCAGCACCTGGTCGGTAAGGGTGGTGAGCAGCCACCAAGCCCGGCCTTCCTCCTCCCTGAGCATAGGCAGCAGCTTTTCGCAGTAGGCGGAGATGGCGAAGCTGTTTTCACCCTGCTCCTCCAGCCAGATCTGCACATCCTCTCCGGAAATCTCCCAGCCATCCTCTGTGCGCAGGCCGATATTCTGGAGGGGCTGACGGCCCACCAGGATATTCCAGTGCTCCAACACCTTCTTGGGAGCGTGTTTCTGGAAATAGACCAGTTCGAACAATTTGACTTTGTCGCCCTCCGGGGTGAGGATCAGCTCATGCTTTTCGCCGCCCACGCCCAGTTCAAAGGAGATCTCATCAAAAACCAGATTCAGGGTTTCCTCCATTTGGGCCACGATCTCCGCACCACGGATGTGATCCTTGTCCTCGTCCATCATCTGGCGCAATTCTGCTTCCATTTCGGCAAAGGTTTCCCACCAGTTCTCTGTCCGCTCTCGGAAGCACTCCGAGAACTGCGGCAGGGAAATGCCCTTCCTGCACCAGTCGATCAGCTCCATGGTGTCCTCGTCACCAGGGCGGGCCTCCAATGCCTTTTCAAAGTATCGCAGAGCCCGGCCCTCTTGATCCAGATAAAAGTAAGAGTAACCCATGCGGAAGTTCCAGTAATAGTCGTCCTCGAAGTATTCCTCATGGGGCTTTAGCAGAGCGAGGGCCTTTTTGAGCATTTCTTTGCAAGTTGGCTTATGTGGGTCTGCCAGATTGTTATAGGCGCGGGCCAACTCGCTGTCCATCTCAGGGGTACGCTCCTCGGCGGGGATGGCCTCCAGCGCATCAATAATTTTATGTTGTTTGCTCTCCTCATGCCACTTCTGGCACTGCTTCAAAATGTCCATATCAGTCTCCTCCTCGTCCTCATCCGGTTTCCAGTCTTTGATCTGCTGAAACACACCATTCTCATCCCGCTCAAAGGCACAGGGAGCGAGTGTATGCAGCAGAGGAATGATGTCGGGATCGTCGTTGCAGATCGTATTCAGTTTGTAAATCCCGGCATTGTTGGGGGCGTCCATGTACGCCTCGCTCTCGTCACCGGCGGTAAAGCGCCAGCCGCTGTCCCAGCCGCCGTCCGGCTCCTCCCGGTAGCAGTAGCCCACCTTGCAGCCCTCTACCGTGATGCGGTTGGTGGCGATGCAGCCATCGGCGCCCTCCCAGTCAGGGAGCAGATGTTTCACATCTTCCGCCTTTACATGGTAGTTCCGGTTACGGCCGGGGGATTCGTACAGCTCTTTCCGCAGCATCTCCACCTGATAAGCCATATCTGTGATCTCATCCTTACCCATCATCTCACTGATGTCATAGGACAGGGGATCTTGGACAAAGTCCGCCATGGCCTTATTCATGGCGTCGTACTCCTCCGGCGTAGCAGTGATGCGGATACGGCGGGCGGGGGTGTTGTACTCGTCCAGATCCTGAAGGTTTACACTGCCGCTGACGCTGCACTCCAGCAGAATGGCGGCCAAATCGGTGACCACATCACTGGCGAAGTGGAAGTCCATCTCCACGCCATTGGAGTGGGTGAACTCCAGATACTCCACGGTTTGGCGAAAGTCCCAGTTCTGCTTGTCCAGACCGATCTTGGCGAAAATCTCGCTGAGGGGGATCTCCTCTTGCTTCTGGTCCTCCAAAAATGCCACAAGGTTCAGGCTGTCATCCGAGCCGCCAATAAAGTTGCCCCAGTATTTTTTGATATACATCTGTCACGCCTCCTGTTCTGAATCCAGTCGATCAATGAGCTGATTCAAGTGTTCCAACCACGCAGGAGCGATCTCACCGCTATCCTCGTTCTTCCAAAGATCCACAATCTCACGGATGCCGTCCTCGTCCGGCACCTCGTTTTTGATGTCGGTGAGCTGCCGCAGCAGGAAGGCAATGGCTTCTTTGTATGCTGTGAAACCGGTGACTTTATCCCATATAGCTTCTTCATGATCGTAGTCCAGCTTGCCGTTATCCTTCCATTGGAAATACAGCTCCGCCAGAGCCATCGCAGTATTGTCAAAGAGGAAGTCGATTTGTGAAAAGTCAGATCCCAGCATGACTTCCTCTTTCATCAGTTCAATCATCTCGCCCAGATCCATTACCGGATGCTCCGGTACATATTCATTTTTGAGGATGTCCAGTACATCCAGCCCTTCGTCACGCTCTAATGCTTTTATACCCCATGCTCCCATGTCGGCACCTCTCTTTCTTTATTTCGTATCAAGCTTCTATTGTCAATCATGGTTCTCCACCCGGATAATGGGCCGGTAGAAGTCATAATCTCCGTTTAGTTCCTTGTCCTCCTGCACTTCCGGCTTACAGTGGGGCGAACAGGGTAGGAAACCGAGAAATGGGCCCAGCCCGCCGCAGATATTGCACCCGCCGTCACCGCCGCATGTGGTAAGTCTATCAGACTGCACCACTTCCCGCATATAGGGATCGTAGGCGATGGACAGGCCGAAGAAGTTGGGTTCCTCCATATCATAGGGCCGGTTCTCATCCTCATCCATGTCCTCAAACCAGCGTAGACGCATGGAGTAGTCTAACCCATCTCCCCATGGGAACAGGGTCCGACATCCGCCGCCGCACAGGTAGGCCCACTCGTCCGCTGTGGGCAGCGAAAGCCCCTGCTTTTCCAGCCCGGCAAGAAGTGCATCGTAGTCTGTGCAGTGATAGATCCAGGTATGAAATCCATCTTCTGTCCGTTCTATGCGGGCCGACTGATGCAAGGTAAGACTGCTGCTGTCACTCCAAGCAAAATCACGGAATTCCTTCAGCCAGTCAGGGTGGGCAGTCAGCCTGGGATCGTCCATTTTGACTGGCTCCCAGTTAATTTCCTCCAGTTCCCGGCCCACCAGCATGGGGTCAATGGCCGCCTGCCGAACGGGAGCCATACTCTCTCCAATGAGTTCTGTCGGGTCCTGCTCCATTTCCCATTCCTGGAACAGATACTCCAATTCCTCCCGGCTCTCCTGATTCAGTCCCACGGCAAACTGCTCCCAGCCCAGGGTGACGGTATCGCCGGGGACAAAGACGAACTCCCGACCATCTTTCTCGAAGATGCCGGTGGTGCAGCTCTGGCCCCAGTGGTCAAAGGTATGTAGACCGAGAAAGGTCATAGTATAACGAGCAGCCAGGCTTTCCATCAGCGCCTGCTTCTCGGTGGTATCCATTTGATTGAATTGGGGACGGGACAGTTTTTCGTTCATGGAAAGTCCTCCTTCGATTCGTTTTGCGTGTTCCAGCAGATAGCTCTGACCATCCTGCTTGGCCCATTCCAAGTATTGTGGAAGCAGGTCGGAATGGATGGCATCCAGTGAAATCAGAACGGCGATCCGCTGGTATTCCTGAAGTTCAGGAGAGTAACAGTTGCGCTCCCAAAACAGCGGAGCGAACTGTTCCACACAGTCAGGACGCAGAGCGGGCATCGCCAAAAGCGCCCGACGGCTCACATATTCATTGGGGTCCTTTGCGAAATCCAGAATTATATCCCTGACTTTCTGACTACATGAGCATTCCGGCAGATAGGCGGCAAACTGCCACTTGGCCTCATTCTCATTGGAGGCTGCGGCCCTGCGGCAGAGGCACTCAAACCATTTGGGATGGGAAGTGGTTTCCTGTATAAATCCCTCCGCTTCGTTGGCTCTGGCAATTAAATAGACCATCTCATCCAGCAGAAAGCTGTCTGCCATTTCTGCATCCATTTGGGTCAACACATGGCAAAAGGCATCAAATATATCATTCCACGCAGGGTAATCGACCTCCCACTCACCGCCAATCTCCTCGGTGGTTTTTCCGGGATAAGTGATTTCCTGCCACTGATGAAATTTTCTTGCCTGCTCCAGCAGGCACTCCCTGATGTCCTTTGCCATACGCTTACCTCACGATTTTCCGAAATGGTCCAGATATAACTCCCGCACAGAATAAGGACCTACAAGGGTTGTTTCCTGTTGGCCATCCCAGGAATACACATGAATTTTGCCCTCGTCCCCAATGTACTGCTGCTCCTCAAAGGATGCAGGGAAGGGGAAGCTTTCTACCATGCTCCAGTCGATCTTGGGTTTCAGCCCATCAAACTCCTCGCGCTTGAGCCTTTTGAAGTTAAACACCAATGCTGCTCCAATCCCATCGAACAGCAAGTCTGCGTATTCTCTGGGGGTGATGCTCTCGCTTACATTGGCAGCGTCAATATTGACATCCAGAACCTTGTTGCCGCAGTTTGTCCAGATTTTGTCGGGAGAGAACCAGGTGGTGCGTTCCTCGGCGTCTGCAAAATCCTCACGGGGATACCATCCGTTTGCGCTGTCCGACTTGACGCCTTCCCGAAGCGGCCCGTTGTACGGGGAAAGCGGATAATATCGGTGCCGCACCGGATCAAATCGGTGAAACGAAATTTTCAGCAGATACCTATGCTTTTCGCTGAGCATGAGCTTATGGGGCTTCACGATATGTTCTTCGATCAAACTCCAAATGTACTCATCCACACGGATGGATACACGGGGACGGTCGAATAGTGTGATTTTGTTGGTGTCTGTATCCACATTGAGCCAGACGCGATTGATCTCAACCATTGTCATTCCTCGCTTTTCAAAACGCTCCGCTATAAAATCAGCTTTCCCAGATGGCCTCAAATTCCGCTTTCTCTATGACGCAGGCGTGGAACTCCTCGCCCCAGATATGGGCGTTTAATTCCTCCACGGTGGGGATGGGCGTAATTTCAATAGCTCCATCGTAAAGGTCAGGTATGTTGCGGGTGCGGCCATCCGCAGAGATGTCTATGGAGCGGAGGGCCAGCCGCTCATTTTCGGTATCAACTTCATAGAGGATTACCGACGGCTCTCCCTCCGGCGCATCCTCCCAAAAGAGTTTGATGTACTCGATCATTCCATTTCCCTCATTTGAACCAATGCCACCCTGTCTCGGTATATGTAATCCTCCCCATGGCCCATGCGCCAGCCAATGGAGTATCGCTCGATCTCCCGGTGGGCCAGCCAAGGGGGAGGCATGATTTTCTTATCTTGTAGTGCCATATTGTTTTCCTCATTTCTCTTGCAGCTTCTTCAGCAGCTTCACGATCCGCTCCCGGTTCTTTGCGGTTTTCATGAAGGTGGGGAGATGGTCAGCCTGGGTCATTTTCGCTCTTCCCGGCGGCTTTTCCCGCAGGTCGGCGCTGAGATAGCCGATCAGATAGGCAAGATGTTCTCGGTTGAGTGCCCATACAGGTTTTCCCTGAAATGAAGTCAAAAACCATAGTTCCAACCCGAAATAAGGTTCTCGTCCATCCCTGATTTCGCCAATATATGAAAACGCCTCCGCTGTTTTATGGACTTCTCCCGGCATGATTGTCCCACAATAGGGGCAGGCCACATGGAGAACGGAAAAGTGCTGCCTTTCCTCATCTTCAATATCCACCCGGTAGTACCTGCCGCAGTTTTTGCACTGGTTATGGACATCATAGCGGTAGATCGTCCGGTCACGGGCCACCTGATGGCCGCAGCTCAGGCAGCGGAAATAGGCGTTATCCTCATCCGCGGTCACCACGCCCGTGCCATGACACTTGGGGCATTTCACCTGAATGCCGGAGGTGAGAGCGTCGTATGCACTGTATGTAAAGTAGGGTTCATCAACAATTCGGCTCATAAACTCATATCCTCAAAAATCCCGAAGTTCCTCAAACTTCTCAATCAGGGCTTCTTTTTGAAGCGTGCTGTCTGGCAGAGCATCCAGAATATCCCGCAGAGCCATGTAGATCTCGTCCCGCTCCACGGTTTCGATAAAGCCCATCTTGTTGAAAGTCTGGGTGTAGGCGGCCACGGCATCCAGCGCCTGGGCCTGGGCATCCTCGTCCGACTGGGCAGCCAGCTTCACCAGCTGGGAACGGGTCTTGCGGTATTGACTGGCTGCCTTTTTTGCGGCGGCGGCAGGGATATGCTCCGCGCCGTCCCAGCCTCGGAAGGGATTGTCCAGGTTTTGCGCCAGCCACTCTGGTTTCCGGGGCTTGGTGATCCGCAGGTCCATTCCCGGCTTGCCTTTCCAGAGCTGCTTTGTCGCTTTTGCCGTATCTTCCGACAGGCTGGTCATCCAGAACCAGCGAAGTTCCGGCATCTGCTCCGGGGTGGGGATGTCGTCCGCCCCGTAGCCGAACAGATCAAAGGTGGAGAGGTTCGTCAGTTCCCGGAACTCTTGCACGGCGGAGAAGTTCCCAAGGTTTCCCGGCGCACCCCAGAGCCGCAGCTCCTTTAAGTGAGGATGGGCGTCAACAAGGGCGGTCAGATCAAAGTCCTTCAGCTGGATGCCATGCAGCCCCCAAAGGTTTGGCAGTTCCGTGTGCGGGCGGTATTCCCCGATAAATTGGAGGGTCAAACCGCTGCCATCTTCGGGGGCATGGATGGTACAATCGTCCGGCCCCTTGTTCTGAAATAGGAGCTGCTCTGTATCCTCACCCAGCCACAGTTCCTCCAGTCCGGTCATGTCCAGCATTAGCTTTCTGATGCTGGTGCCCCGCAGATCAAGTGTCCTCTGACCGTGGTTCAGCAGGGTTAGCTCACTGATAAAGGGATTCCCCCTCAGAAATTCCAGCAGATCCGGGTGCCACCGCTGGCAGTTGAGGTCGGAGAGGCAGGGCAGCGCCGCCAGTTCCAGCGCCGAGTCGAATGGCTCGTACTGGTCCATGATCCGATGGCTGCTGACCTTCACCGGGATACCGCCGATCTCCGTCACCCCGTCGCTCTCCGCGGCCTCCTTGAAGGCCCGCCGCCGCTCCTCCGGGATGGCCTGCCACCGGATCTGGAGATACACATCATAGCCGTCACTCCAGCCGCCGTAGGAGCGGCAGGGCTGGTCGGTGAAGGGTGGCAGGGTACCCACCAGCGTGTACTGGGGCGTGACCTCCATCGGCACCCGCAGCAGATGAAGGTCACGGGACCAGTACATGAAATCTATGTAGAGCAGGCGGAGATGAGGCAGTTCCTCCGCAGTCAAAGGGGCGTCGCCTACCCAATCCAGAGAGAGGATCACCGCCCAGGGCTCCTTGCTCACCGAGTCCGGCGGCGCAACGTAGGCCACCTGGCAGGCAGTGTAGCGTTTCAGATATTGATTGTAAACGGTATAGACCTCTCCGGCGCTGGCTTTCATGGGTTCACGCTCCTTTCATCCGTCTTTCTCTAAATAAAATCCCCACACGCAGTTGGAGAACTCTCCGGCGGCAAAGCGGTGGATCTGCCCATCGATTTCCACCTTCCAGACCTCAAAGGTATGGTTTTGGTGATAGGCAGGATCTTGGACTTTTACCCGCTTGCCAGTGGTTTGCCAGTGGTAGTCAAAGATATTTACGCCGAACAATTTGCATTGGCCGTCTGGGCCAAAGGTTTCATATTCCCAAGCCATGTGATGCCTCACAATCCCGTGCGCTGCCAGCCGTTCAGCCGCTCCTGCACCGCATCAATCTTCCAGCCTTCGCCCACGCGCTTCATAAGAAAGCGGCGGTCAAAGTCGGTGGTTTTCTCTTTGGTGTAGATGTAGAGCTTGTTTTTGGTGATCTGCTCTGCGTCAAGGAATTCTTCCCCGTTGTAGGTGCCCTGGGCGCTGTACGAAAGGCCCAGGGGCCGGAAGCCCATACGGGGCTTTTCACTCACATACTTCTCCCAGATCGCCAGCAGGCGGGGTACAGCCTCGGCATCCTCAAACCCGGCCTGCTCCATATACCGCTCCCATTCTGTCATCTCGGCAAAGAAAGCGGACAACACACTGCGGCATTCCTCCGCCGCCTGCTCATCCAGATGGACGGGCTTTTTGGCCTTTTCTCGCTGGAGCTGGGAGAAGTGTTCCATCTGCTCCTTGGTGAATTGCACATGGGCCACCGGCTCAATGCGGTTGTTGCCAGCGATGGCCAGCAGGCCATTATAGGTAACGGCGGTATGGTCGATCTGGATATGGGAGAGCTTGGGGATGGAGGCCGCCTGGAGCAGACCGGCGTCGTCCAGCCCGGTCCGATTAAGGGTCAAAAGGTCCAGCTTGCTGCCGTGCAAGGCGGACAGGCCGCTGCCGTGAATGGCAGAATTGCCGTCCAACAGCAGATAGCGAAGTTTGGGCATGGGGTCAAAGATGGGGAAACAGGCGTCAGTGAGGGAGCCGTTCTCTACGCCGAAGTTAGCCATACTTTTATGTCCGGCAAAGGGTATAAGCAGTTCATCCGTCGCCGGATAATCTTTCACATGGAAGCCCACCAGGGTGTAACCGGCCAGCCGCTCCATGAGTTCCATAGTCAGTTCCGGAATTTCAAATTTCTTTTCTCCGTCCAAGGTCAGAACGCCGTTTTCCCAGTCCGCTGTCCGCGCCCGTTTTGGTAATTCCATGATGTACCTCCTTATTCCTGCTCCTTATAACTGGCTTCAATGTCAATGAACCGCACATACACGGCGCAGACTTCGCCCTTGGCGTCGTAGCCGAAGTAGACGGGATAGTAACCGTCACCCCAGCCAGAGGAGAAGATGGGCAGGTTGCAGTCCGTGTCCGGCACTGTCCAGTTGAGCCAGTCTCCGTCGCTTCCCTGATATTTAGGGTGAGCTTTGGCATTTTCCTCCATCAAGTCGCAGAACAGGTCGTTGTAGGGGTCAATGTCCGGGGCCTCCTCCAGCCGCTTGGCCCAGTATGCCTTGAAGGCCGCCTGGGTCTGGATGTCCGCAATACACCCCATCCCGGCGTCTACGCCGAAACCGAAGTAGTCGTCATCTCCCAGCGCCGCGTCCAACTCCTCGTTGCCCACCATGCCCAGCTCATAGCGGACAGGTTTTTCCTGAGAAACCGCCACCTTGACGCAGGCGTAGCGGTCGCCGTATTGTTCGCTGGGCACCACGCAGATTTTCACGGGATAAGTTCCGGCGGGGATCATTTGAAGGAACGGCAGAGTGTCCTCCAACTCCACCAGTGGGTCACAGGCGAAGATCTGCCCGGTGGGGAAATGGACGGCGCCGATGTCCAGTACATCCACCGCCATGTTCCCAATCACTTTCTCTGTGAAATGGGCCTCCAAGTCATCTTTACAGGTCAGTTTGTTCTTGATTACTTCGTATTTGTTCAGCCATTCAGTTGTAGGCATATCAGTTTCCTCCTGTTGATTCTGTTTCTTGATGTACACACTCTTTGAGCCGTCCCAGTAGCAGTTCACACACCGGCCATTCTGGAAATGATGGTCACAATTCGGGTAGCCATAGAGAATATGGGCACATTCCGGGCACAGTCCCATCATCTGTGAGGAGCCTTTGAAAAACAGGCTGCCGCACTCATCACAAACGGCCAGTTCTTTTTCTGCCATAGGGATCACCAGTCCCGTTCCCGGATGGCCTCTTCGGTGTCAATAGGAATGCCAAACCACTCCAGAATGTAGGCCACGGTTGCCGCAATACATTCTCGTGCCACCGTTTCGAGTTCGCTGTCGTGCTCGTCAAACTCCTCCTGGAGATCATTGATGCCGCAGACCGCCTCATCCAGCGTTTCCTGCACCACTTCGGTGTCGGTTTCGCCGCTCTCCAGCAGGTCGATGACCTTCTGAAGCTCGTCCTTTACCTTGTCCACCAGAAAATCAGGATAGTAATCATCCTGGTACATCTCGTCCAGCAGTTTATAATTGGGGTCAAATGTTTTCATATAAGTGCTCCTTTCTCATTCAAACATCAAACCGTATGATTCGGTCAAGCTACCATCATCCTCATGGAAAACACACTGGTACACAGGCTCACGCTGGGTTGCTTTGCGGAACCGCTCCAGAACCGGAGACAGCGGCGCACCGGTAGGGATGCCGAGCGCACCAGACACCCACCGCAAGCTGTCCACATCCATATCTTCCAAATTGGTGTTACGCTGTCTCTGCCCATATTCCTCCAGTGTTTTGGAATCCACATACTGCTTTGTGTCACAGCAGTCGTGCCAGCAAATGCAACTCACAAGCAGAGAAAAGAGATCGTCCATGCTCTCGGCCAAACGGCCTGCCTCCCCTTCGCTGCTGTAATATCCAATGGAGCCATCTTCCAACAGGTGGTATTCTCCGCCGGAGCCATCTCTAGCAAAGGCCATGCCGGGCAGGGAAAAGGTGCATCGGCCTTCTGCGTCATCCCGCGGGGATAACTCGTCCAGCAGGAAGAAGTCAAACATCGAATCAAATTCATCCGCCAAATCAGGGTTTTCATGCAGTATTTTCAAATAGTCCATAGCCGTTTTCCTCCGTTTACGGTTCTTGGGTCATTTTGCGTAGCTGTTCCAGCCACAGCGTTTCTTCCATTATCTCATCATTTTGGTAAAAATGGTCTTTGTCACGGGCCAGATGATCGACAAGTAGAGCCGCGTCCACAGGAGTGCAGACTGCGAAACTGTCCCGATCCGCCCCCTTAATCTCCCGGTTGAGGTAATACACCCGCTTGGCATCGCGGGAATACCAGTGCCCAAGCAGTTCCCAAGAAGTCAGCTCTGCTTTGGGAAGCTGTTTGCCGTAGGCATAGATCCGTTGCTCATCCCTGGCAAAATAGGTATCGCCCAAGGAGCGGAAAGAGGAAACTTCCGCGCCCTTGATGATCTTTACCTTGCCGTCTCCGTTGTGGAAGTAGACCTGCCGGCTGTCCTTTGCATATCCCTGGGGCGCACCCGAATCGTTCTGGCCGTTGTCCAACACCTGGAATGCTGCCAGCTCTGCATCTGGGATTCTCCCGCTGGTGGTGTAGACGGCTGTTTTGTCCATGGCATAGGCATAGTTTAACACCCGAAACGATGCCGGGTCTGCTCCATGAAGGCGAATCCCACCAAGAAAGCAGGCCGTAGAGGATTTGCCCCAGTAATGCCAGCAGCAGAAGTCTTTGGGCGCAACACCCTTCAACAAGCCGTTTTCATATAGGCCGGAGAAATAGACGGCTCCATCCCGAAGGAAAAATTCGTTGTCCACTGGCTCTGTGTTGGTAATTGGTTGCAGCGTTTCTTCGTGCTCGGCTGTGATGCTCAACTCGATCTCATCATCGCTGTAAACTAAGTAGAGCCCATGAGGGGATTTTCTATCGAAATGCAGTTCAATGTCACAATATTTGAGTATCAAAGGCTTTCCGCCGCTTCTCATGGTGGAAACGGCATCGGGCTTCCCGAAGATCTCTATGACCTCATCCTGCGACATTCCAAATTTTAGCGGTAAAATGTCCCGCGGATTCTGCAATATTTGATTGCGCCAAATAGTAAAGTCCTGTTTCATAGTTTTCCGTCCAGTGCCCCCACAGTTTTCATGGCAGCGGAATCAAATTTGCACTGCCGCAGTTCCCGTTCGATTAGGGCAAACGCATCGGGGAAGCACTCGATCTCGTCCTGATACTCATATTTCGCATACAGTTTCCCGTACTCCGAGATCCAGACCTCTGCCGGGTAGTAGTAGCCGATGTGACCGATGGGCTGGCACTTCTGACCGGCAGCCTGTTCGATCTCCGCCAGCTCACAGCCGGACATATCCCGGAAATAGGCTTCTTCCAAATGGTTTTTGATCCCGTTGACCAGGTAAGGGAACAGAGCAAACTCAAAGTCAGCCGCCCATTTCAGCTTTTTCTGCGCCAAGTACCACTCACAGCACAGGCCGAAATACTTGCGGTAAAACCGCTGGGTGGTCTTCATCATCGGGACACCATGATCGGCGTAATACTGCTCTGGGGTGGAAATATCCACACTGCGGCCTTCGTACCATCCGGCGTACTCCATCAGCTGCTTGACCTTGCTGCCCAGATCGCCAGAGATAGGGATGCGTTCTTTAATCATTCAATCCACCTCCTGCCTGCTGCGAATCAAAGTTCATTTGGATACCCGATCTTGTCCAGCCCCACCTTGATTTCTTCCCATTCATTGCGCTTGGAGTTCAACGCAGCGACCAGTTCTTTTGTTACCGGCACCCCATCAGCAAGCTGGCGCACAGCCTCCAAAGGCAGGTCTGCTGGGTAAAACCACTTTCCATACTCCACATAGGTCTGTGGATTGCCATCAACCATGGAGAGCAGATCCTTGGATGCGTCCTCGCCGTCCATGGGATTGCAGTGCCAGGTGGTTCCATCTTCCGTCCAGACGCAGAAGGTGCTTTTCATCTTTTTGACCTCACGGCTGCTCATAAGCTTTTGCAAAGCAGGGGGCATTCCATTCATCAGGTCTTCGACACGGGGAAGTTTGTCCTCCCAGTCGTAGAGTTCAGAATCCACGCCGTTAATCACGCAGCCTTCGGGCGCGAATAGGACAATCATACTCTGGTCGCTACCATCGGTGGCAAAGAATGCCTCCTTGCCTTTTCGCCATGCAGGGTTGTAGGTATAGTGGCGGATGAAGCTCCATTCCTCCTCCACCATGATGATGTCCAGAGCCGCCAGCCCTTTGCAGAATTTTTTCAGGCGCTCCGCATTGGGAAGGCCAGATAAATCTTTTGTGGAAATCATGTGGTTATCCTCCTGTCTTTCGTCACCACAGTCGGTCAATCTGGGTATATATCTTATTAGGCTCTCTGTCCGTAAAACTGGTCAATGAGTCAGTGGGTTCTGTAAGCGGCATCACATTTAAAATATCCAGTACATAATACCAGATTCCTGTATCCCAGTCCCGGAACCGACCATTGCAGACAGCCCGACCATAATCACCAGGAATCAAATCCAGTGCCAGCTCATTGAGGGGCTGTTTTTGCCCGGTCTTATTATAGGTATATCGCTCCGGCATCGCACCAATATGCCAATCATAGCGGTAACGCACCCGGATTCCGGGCTCCTGCTGAATCAGTTCAAAAGGGTGAAGTCGCACTGTGCCATTCGGCTTCCATTCCATCAGCCTGCGACAATCCTTATCGATCTGAAATCCATCGGGTCTCTGTAAAATAGATACAAAGTGTGTAGGCAGTCCAAAGGAATAGTAAGAGAAAAAGTCTTTCGGCAGCAGCATCGCTCTGGGATACTGGTTCCGTTGTGCGGCGGCGTTTCCGCCCCGACAGTCTTTATACCATTGCAAGCGGATCTGCTGGATCAGAAGCGTGGGCAGATATTTTTCTCTTTTTCGTTCCTCAGCTCTCATGGGTGATACAGAAAATCTCCTTGTTCAAATCAAAGTAGATCACCATCAGTTCGTCAGTAATCTCCGGATTGAAGGACAGGTCCAGAATGAAAACCTGCTGTTCCATCTCGTCATCCACCAGGCTGCCGAACCGCTTGAGCTTCAAAAAGTCTACCATCTCGGCAAAGGATAGCTTGGATGGATCGGTTCCCGGAAAGAGTTCCGCCGCAATATCCGGGCCTACATCGTCTCGGTGGAACTCCATAAAAAATGTCACAACGCTATGGTAGCGGCTGTCCTCGTCCGCCAGCGCCGCTTTGATGGCGGATTTAGCCTTTTCTGCCAGTTTTTCCGCCTCATCCAGCATTTCTCCCACTGCATCCATGGCAGCAGGATCGCCGGTCAGTTCTTCCTCTACATCGAAGATAAAGGGCAGTCCCGTGTTTTTGGGAAAAGTAAAGATTTCCTCACCGGGTGTATATGTAAAATCTATGCGTTTACAGTTCAGTTTCATCTCTGCGCCTCCTTACTCATGCCAGTTCCGCGTCCAGTATCTGAACTGGTTTTCCTTTCTCGTTCACATAGTAAAGGGCGATATAGTCGATGCCGTCCCGCTTGACCTGTTCCCACGGCATCCGTTCACCATTGAGCAGTTCCACGGTATCCGCTTCATCCGGTTCGAAGTCCTCTTTTTCGTCTTCATAGTCGATACTGTAACCCAGCTCCAGCACCAGTTTGGAGGCAGGGATCTCATACCGTTTGAGGGGACGGTGCTCCAGCTCAGATGGATCATGTTCATCGCAGAACATATTGTCGTAGCCATGCCGTCCACCGTCAAAGATGACGAACTCCTCGCCGTTTTCCGGGTCACGGGCTGCCACCAGTCCGGGAGCCACATCGCCATCTACAATATAGGATTGGGGCTCTCCTTTCGCCGTGAGCAGATCTCCGTAATACCAAACCTCCAGCAGTTCATTGCCGGTGGTGGAACAGAGTGTCACGGTAGGCAAACGCTTCTCCGCCCATTCTTTCACATGGCCGATGAGCCAGGTGGGATATTTCTCAGTCATCATAGTCTTTCTCCTCCTACTTCAATTTCAGCACAAATTCCCAGATACTTACCACAATCAGGAGGACGCCCAGCAGGAAGAAAACCACACGCCGGTATCCTCTGCTGTGGCGATAGGCATCCCGCGTACCAGTGGGATCGCAGAGCCAGTTCCAGTTGCAGATCGCTCCAAACAAAATCACGGTCCCGATGAGCACCGAGGCAATATAACAATGCTCTTGTAAAAAAGTCATTATCTTCTCGCTATTCATTTCGCTCTCTCCTTATAAAAACACCTCAAAGCAGACTTTTCCTTTGATATAATAAAAAAGCCTCGTTCCACACCGTCATTATAAATAACGACAGCTTGGTACAAGGCATAAAAAGACCGCAAGAGGAAATCCCCATCCAAGATTAGATATGGCTTCTTCTACAGACACTATTAGCTTTTTATATCTATTATAAATAATTGGGGGCTGTTTCCATGACTGATCCATGGGCAAAACCTCTCTTATATGTGTATTTTTATCTTTTTATTCTATCATAAACGATTTTTATTGTAAAACTTTTTCTTACTTTTTCACTTTCCTTATCCACTTTTCCTTCCTAAAAAAACAGAGAGCAGCTCATGTTATACTGCTCCCTGTAAAAAGATTATTGTATTTGATTCGGTTAAGCACTTGGAATAAAAGTTCCATTACCATCCCATGTGCCTGGGCGTTTGGTAAATTCTGGATGGGAAGGACAATTTAAGAACATATTGGTAAAATTGGATGTATTTAAAATATCCCAGTCATTCAACGCTGATGTATCTGTAAGCTGACTAATTCCATTGAACATTGCTTTCATATTATTTACAGCACTAGTATCCCAGTTTATTAGAGCGTTCAAATCCGTTAAAGATGAGCATCCATCAAACATAGAACTCATATCGGTTACATTCCCAGTATCCCAATCTGCTAATGCTCCTATATTTATTGGTTTTAGGGTAACAATCATTTCGCTCCACAAAAAAGCAGCCCGGATTATTCCAGACTGCAATTTCCATCTTTTATACTTTTATCAAACATCCACCTCGTAAATATATTTATTTATTTCAAATCTAATGTTGTGGTAATAAAGCATCCAAAAATATTGTAATAAAGTTTGCCTTTTCATTATTCAAATCAGTCACTTCCTGCATATCTTTTATTTTGAAAACTCAGTACCTTAAATAAATCTTCATACTGTGAAATAACAAAATCGGCTTCATTTATATCAAATGTCAGTTCGGGCGTATTTATAATGTTGTGGCCTACAATCTTATTCCGATAAATCGCTTCGCCACATACTATATTTATCAACAGCAAAAACAATATCCCAAACTTTATGAATATCATCGTTGATAATCGCACTTATACTTGAAATTGCCATCTATATTTCTCCTTTGAATCTTAACCATTTCATATCTCCTCATAAAGAGAACTATTTATTCCCGATATTAGAACCAACTTGTTTTTTCGTCCCTAAATTCAGGTTGGGTGCTATGCTCATAAGGATTATAGTTATTCAAATTGCAGCCGAACTCTTTCAATGATTTTATTTTATTATCCGCTGTCCATTCCACCAACGAAATACCATCAAATTCCTCTATACGCCCATTGTTCATTTCATTTTTAAAATACCATTCCACAATCGTCTGGTTTTCTTTGTGGAAAAATTGTTTTATTTCCCAAACAACAACTTTACCACGAGTATTCCATTCCTGAAACCAGTGTTTTACGAGTTGACGATTAGCATATTGGGTTCCCCAGCTTTCAATATAAATTACATCTTCTGCAAAAATATTGTCAATACCTAAATCCTGTTTTGTAAGCCACATTTCAAACCATAAATGAATAATTTTTTCCCTTTCATTCACAATTCATTACCTCGCTAATTTCAAAGCAATCCTACATATCTTGCATAATCAGAATAGTTCCTAATATATATCCGCAGTCCCATTCCTTGAAAATTTCATTATCATAATGGAAACAGGGGTGTTTAAATACAATACCTGAACCAATTCCATTATCATAAGTTTTCAGATAATCTTCATCAGCAGAAGATAAGACCTTAACCGTATCTGGAAATGTTTTCCAAAATACTTCCTCATCTGTATATAAATCTTTTTGGTACTGAGGTAACGCTAAAATCTCGCCTTTCATAAGAAAATCAACGGATAACCGCTTAATTTTCAAAGAGGGCATTTCCCCATCTTCTGGTATATCATATACTGCCTCATCAATTTCAATTTTTAACAAATCAACACCAAGTGAATCAAAAAAATATTTTTGTTCTTTAGTAAGGCTGTCAATAAAATCTTGATTCAAAGCTTTATCTTTTGAATAATCATTTGACTCATAAAATAACTTCGTCGATTCTATATCAACATCTAATTGCCATGGCATAAATTCAAAAAGCATATTCGTCACTCCTAAATAACAATTCCAATTGAGATTTCACCTGTTTTAAGAAATTTAATAACTGTTATATTTTATTATTAAATTCTTCGCAACCCCTTGAAAACACTGGATTTGTCGCAGGTGAGCTTTCCCTTATTATTTCCCTTGTGTTATATCGTCCCATCAGTGTTTATGCACTCTGATAAGGGCAAATACAAGGGCAAGAAAAATCTATAAGACAGTATAACACAAAATAAAAGTGACATGGTGAACTGATTGAAATGCTTCTTAATTTTTGCTACTACTGATTGATTAAATGATAAGGAGATGGGATACGATGAGAACAATATTTGCAGAATACAATCCACAGTGCAACAGCATTGATGTATATACTAATACGGGCTATATACTCCGTATTGATTGTTGGGAAGCAGAAAAAAATTTAAGAACCACACCTGGATCTGATTGTGCTTTGACATCGCTTGCAATCGATGAGCCATTAGAATATGCAAGGTTATATCTTGATGGGAATTTACAGATGTGGGTAGATGCTGAAGATTCATTAGAGTTATGATTATTCCAATCAAAATCTACTAGAATTTATTAAAAATTAGCTTCATAATTTTAAAAGGACAGCCCTATTGCTATGAGGCTGTCCTTAAAAATACAATAGATAAACCTAGATTATTCTTGCTACTATCTGATTGTTAAATTTTCTGTATTCCATATTGCAAATCTCCCTTTTCGCAATATTTTATTAGTATGAATGCCAGAATCGCTGAAAAAACACGTGCCAATACCGTACTCCACCATATCATAATCTGTCCACCAAATAAAGGTGGTAAAACAAGCATAAATATCAGCATCAATACTGGTTCAATGAATGTAAGAATGTATGACAATCCACTTTTTTCAGTAGCATAAAATCCAGCTGTCGCTATTCTGGTAATCGCAACAAATGGTAATGACACTAAAAATATAGGTAAAATTTTAGAAATCTCAATACTTACTTCATAAGAAGCTCCGAAAACCCCTCCAATATTTGCTCTGTTTACATACATGATAATTCCACCACAAACAGCAAGAATTATTGCAAAAATGTATGCCATTCTCTGAACTCCTCTCAGGCTTTCTTGATCCTTCTCACCATAAAAACGGCTCATTAAAGGTTGACTTCCATCACCTACGCCCTGCAATATGAGATATATGATACAGATAATATAGGATACACATGCATAAGTTGCAATAGCTTTTTCTCCCCCATAAGAAGCGGAGAATCGGTTTATAAACACCAATGAAATATTAGGAGTCAATGCTAGCCCAAATGGTGCAAGACCTACTCTGAATATAGCGCCACACATTTCTTTTACATTTTTTAAGGATACATACACATAAAACTTTTTATTATATAATGCGTATATGATTGCAATTGCTGCAGTCACACCCTGTCCGGCTATTGTAGCTGTGGCTGCACCTTTCATGCCCATTTCATATATCCATACAAAGATAAAATCCAGAACAATATTGGTTATGAATCCACCAACCATCGCAAACATTGACCAGAAAGAGTTTCCATAATTTCTAATGAATGGCATCATTCCAGTTCCAAGAATCTGCAATATTGCTCCAAGTGCTATAATTTTGATATAATCTGTCGCATTTGTTAATATAATTCCATCTGCTCCAAGCAATCCTAAAATTTTAGACGAAAAGGAGTAAATAATTATGGTACTGATAACACTTACTATTACAAGAAGCCACCAGCTTGTAGCAATAAATTCTTCTGCCCGTTTTCCTTTCTTTTCTGCTGCATTAATTGAGTAATAAACAGCTCCTCCCATACCAATTCCTGTTCCAAGAGCCTGAATCAAAGCATCAATCGGATATGCAATATTAATAGCCGAAAGTCCAGCATCTCCTATGGTATTGCCTACAAAATATCCATCCACTATCGCATATATTCCTGATAATGCAAATGCTATAATAGATGGAATAACATATTTAAAAAATAATGATTTATGATTCATTTTTCTTACAATCTCCTTCCTTGAAAAGTCTGATAAACAGCTCTGTATTATCATTAAGACTTTCTATATTCTCTAATCCCATTTTTTCGATTACATATATTTCTTTTGAGTGCAGTTTTTCTATGATATCTTTCGTATATTCCATTCCTGATTCTGTGAGGCATATCAGCTTATTTCTCTTGTCTGAATCATCAGATACCATATTGATGTATCCTTTTTTCTGAAAATCTTTTAGTATCGTATTTACCGTTTGCTTAGGTATATTCCATTCTTCACTTATCATTTTCTGCGTGCATCTTCCATTACTTTCATAAAATGAATACAAAGCAAAAATTCCATTTGAAGACAGTCCCTGATCCTTTGACCATTCCTCATACATTGCTGTACATTCTTTCCATAAAGCATAATATCGTTGCAACTGTATTATCATATTATTATCTTTTCTCATCTTTTTCCTCCTTAAACTAGTACGAATCCGGACTTTTATATTATAGTCCGAGTTCGTACTAATTGTCAAGATTTATTTATATACTTTTTCTTTATATAAACAATCAATAGTCCCTTACTAAGGACAGGAAGATTATGAAATTTCCCTGTCCTCTTTTAATAATATCCTCGTTCTTCCATCCAGTCTTTCACATAACATCTGATTCCAATATAAATAATATGCGACAGTAATAGCAATACAATAAGATTTATCGGATTAGCGTTTTTAATCCATTCTCCAAAGTAAATTACAACAGCTGTACTCGTTATCGCTACCACGATACTGATGATATCCCAACAATATTTCCGGTAGATTTTTCCTACCTGATAACCAATCCCGATTATCAGCCACCCGGTTATTACGAATAAAATTGCCATGACAGTACCGGCAATCAGCCAGTACACAATCCCGGAAAGAATACTGTTAGGTATTCCACTGCTTAACTGTCCGAAAGAGTCTGCACCTGTCACAAACTCCCGAAATAAACTTCCCATTCCTTTTCCTAACGCACCGAAAAAGACGATACAGTCGTTAAGGAAAACCGGCGAAAGAATCGCAGTAAACAGTGTTGTTGTTATGCTGTACCATGCCAGTAGAAACAAGATACTTTCATAACCAATCGTCATATTTTTATATTTCTTTTCTAACTGGCTTTTACGGCTATCGCATTTTTCTTTTGCTTTCCGGTAAGCAGTACGGTCACATTTTTCACATTTCTCATAAGGCACTTTTTTCTCAACAGCTACCTCTACCGTCTTTTGGTGTGTCTGTGCATAAAGTTTTTCCTGCTCTGCTTTTTCATACTTAAATTTCCATGCCACGGCTTCTGCGTCGGCTCTTTTCCTGCTGTCTGTCTCGCTGGTCAATCGTTCCTCTGTTTGCCTTAATCTTGTCCGCAATGCTTCGATATTCTCGGCTCTGTTTTCGCTGTTCAATTTCTCGTTCAAGGTCAGCGATTCGCTTAGCTGCCTGTTTAGTTCCTGGATTGTCTGGTCTTTCTGATCCAGTTCGTCCTGCATCTGTTCGGTCATCAGCAGAAGTTCTTCCACCTGCCCGACGTTCTCTAAGTTTCTGCATTCGCTCATCGATCTCCCTCGCTTTCTCTATCTGCTGTTTAAGGTCAGCAATTCGCTGTTCTGTTTCTGCAATAAGCTGTTCTCGTTGTTCAGCTTCTGCGTTAATTCCTGCCATTGCTGATTCTCGTTTTCCAACTGTTCGATTCTGGTTTTCTGTTGCTCGATCTGTGAGAGCAGTTCTTCTGTATCTGGCAAAAGATTTAGCAGCCTGGATAATTCGCTGTTTAAGCTTTTTAAACTCTGGTTCTGCTCCTGAAAAGACAGGAGTTGCCTGTCCCGTTCCTGCAATTCCTGTACCATCGCTGCCATAAGATTCTGCTGTTCCTCGATCTGGTTTATCATTGTCTCCATCATGGGAATGACTTCCCGGCTTTCTTCTAATGTCATCCAATCGCTCCTTCCATTGTGTCAATGCACCGGATACCTTTCCGAAAGAAATCTGTATTTTATCCAGCAGTGCATTTTGTCTTTTTATGATCTGATTTTCTACCACTTTCCATGACGCTGATTGTGTCTGCCCATTTTGAAATTTCTCATCAATTTTTCTGGCATCCGCGCCCTCATGGATCGTCGGTATCTCTAATTTCCCCTGCCTTGCATAAGAACGGTGGTCAATGTGATTTTCCGTTTTCAAATGTGCATTACAGACGTTTGCCCATTCGCTCCGCCATAGCTCACAATTTTTCGGATTGTTCCACCCGGTAGCATCGGTTAATACACGTTTCCACTGTTTGCGGTTCCTTGTCCCGACTTTCTGGACTCCATTTTCATCAAGTACGGGGATTCGGATTCCATGACGGTCAGGGTTCTTTTTATCCTGCCACCAGTCCGGATGGGATTCATCCACCACAATATTTCCATTTTCATCTCTGACAAACTCCCAATCCTTGATTTCTTTGTTACCCCATGAGTGGTCTGAATTGAATGGTCGCATCGTCACCAGTAAATGCACATGGGGATTACCATCTCCTTTATCGTGGATACTCCAATCCGCACACATTCCCTTATCTACAAAGGTCTTTTGAATATATTCAGTTGTATAATCAATCTGTTCCTGTCGGCTCCATTCTTTCGGAAGTGAGAACTCAAATGACCTGCCGAGTTGTGCATCTGAACTTTTTTCTATCCTCAAGACTTCATTCCATAAACGCTGCTTCTGAAAAGTAAGTTTGAATTTTTCCAGTGCAGCATTTTGGTTATCTGCCCTTTTATATCGGACAGATTTCTGGAACCGTCTGATATTTTCAGCAGGTACATTCTGCCATTCCTGTGGTGCATTTTCACACATCAGCAGGCTGGTATAAACGACTTCTTTTTTTGAAGTATAGTAGCTGATCCTGCCTGTTTCTTCATTTTTCATCACATCGCCATTGAGATAAGCAGACGCCGATATGATGGATTTTCCTTTGCTGCGTCCAACAATCTTTACTGTATAATGAAAAATCGCCATGCTCCGTTTCCCCCATTCTGCCGTATCCGGCTTTGATTTCCGGCAGGTAACGTTTTTCCTAAAAGAAAATGGTATCTGCCGGAGCACCCTCTGCGTAAGAGTGCCCTGTGCATAACAGCCTGCATGGAATGTGCCCCTCTGGCGAAGAGTGCCTCCTGCGGCATGAGCAGGTCTGGCTGAAAGCCCCGCCGACGGAACGAGCCCGGCAAGCGTAAGCGCAGACCGGTTGCCACCTGTGGCAAACTTATACGGACGACCTCTGGTTGTCCATAAGTGCGCCCTTCATGAAAAAGCAATGAAGGGAATGGAAACTCCACTCCCTCCGGCATTACACTTCCTCCGTATTTGCAACTGGCTCTTTCTGCATTGCCTTTGAGAAGAATTTCCCATTTGCTTCCTGCCTTTTTAAGAAGCCGACCAGCTTTGGAATATCCTCTTCCTCAATCGCACATCCAAGCACGGATTCCACCGCACCGCCAATCTGGCAGAGCCTGTGTGTCCGTTTTTTGGTTTCCACATCTTTCTGACGTTTCTTCAGTTCCCGTTTCTGTGCTGCGTACTGTTTCGCCTTCTCAAGGCTTTCCTGTTCTCTTTTTTCCAACTGGAGCATACGCTCCTCATAACTCTTTGTTGATCTTGCCATAAATATCATCGTCCTTTCTTTTTTCTACCAAACATAAGTTTCCTGTTGTCTGTCAGACGAAGTACATGGTATAATCTGCTTGCGTGTAGGTATATCATGGCTCCGGTCTGATAGAACCTTTGGCGGTTTCTTCGGGAACCGCCTTTTTAAGTGGAACCGTTTCTTGTGACGGCTTTCACATTTCCCTTATCCCTCAAGTCCCTGCCCTCGTTGGCTTCCATAAAAAGTTCCAGCATATCTGTTTTGATCAGGACTTTTCTCCCAACCTTCAATACCGGAAGTTTCTTCCACTCTACCAACTTTCGCAGGGTGTTCCTGCCAATTCCCGTATAATCAGCAGCTTCCTCAATAGATAAGGCGATCTTTCTTTGCGTCATATGACCACCTCCTTATTGATTGCATTATGCAATTTAATTTGTGCTGTCAGTATAGCGTGTTTATATTTCTTTGTCAAGCATTATGAAATTTTATTCTTTTTCTATTAATTGCATATTGCAATATATTTTATTGCGTGGTATAGTAATGACATACCGAAAAAGGAGGCACATCAGCATGAAAGATAAAGAACTACGCAAGCTGATCGGCAGCAGGGCAAAACAGCGCCGTCTCGAATTAAATCTGACACAGCCTTATGTCGCAGAGAAGATGGGAGTTACCGCTTCCACAATCCTGCGTTATGAGAATGGTTCGATTGACAATACCAAAAAGATGGTACTGGAAGGTCTTTCGGAAGCACTTCATGTATCGATTGAATGGCTCAAAGGGGAAACCGATGAATATGAAACTGATATTACGGATAAGAAAGAATTGCAGATTCGTGATGTGATGGGCGATATTCTCAAACAGTTACCTCTTGATCTTAATAAAACAGAAGACGCTTTTTCTAAAGACTTACTGCTGTTAATGTTAAAGCAATATGAACTGTTTCTGGATTCGTTTCAGTTCGCCTGTAAAAATTACAAAGGCAGTACCAAAGATGCGGACATTGCTAAAGTAATGGGATTTGAATCGAAAGATGAATATAATGAGATTATGTTTCTCAGGGAGATCACGCATACTGTCAACGCATTTAACGATATGGCAGATGTTGTAAGGCTCTATTCAAAGAAACCGGAAGCGGCAGAACAAAGGCTTGCAAATCTTTTATCCGAAGTTATGTATGAGGATTCTGAATCGGTATAGTAAGACAACCGGAGTTGTGATATACTTACACGCAAGAAGCATTTCAGCAGTTCCGATTGTCTGATATCGAAAGGAGACATACGGTTATGGCAAAAGGATCTGTTAGAAAAAAAGGAAAGAAATGGTACTATCGCTTCTATGTAGAGGACGCAAGCGGAAAAATGGTTCAGAAAGAATACGCCGGAACCGAAAGTAAAAGTGAGACGGAAAAGCTTCTCCGCAAAGCACTGGAAGATTATGAAAATAAGAAGTTTGTCGCAAGGGCAGAAAGCCTTACGGTAGGAGAACTTCTGGATATGTGGGCGGAAGAAGAACTGAAAGCCGGAACACTCAGCAATGGCACAGTGGAAAATTATCTTGGTGCAATCCGATGTATCAAAAAACACCCGATTGCAGACCGAAAGTTAAAAACAGTTACCGCTGAACATTTACAGAGTTTTCTCGACCTGCTTACATTCGGTGGCGAGTTTCCGGATGGAAAAGTGCGAAAAGGATATAGCAAAGATTATATCCATTCTTTTTCCGCAGTGTTACAGCAGTCTTTCCGTTTTGCAGTATTTCCAAAACAGTTAATCAGTTTCAATCCAATGCAATATATCAAGCTGAAACGACAGGCAGAGGAAGTTGACCTCTTTTCTGATGATGAGGTAGAAGAAGGTACACAGCCGATTTCACATGAGGATTACGAGCGGCTTATCAAGTATCTGGAAAAGAAAAATCCACCTGCAATTCTGCCGATTCAGATCGCATATTATGCAGGACTTCGTATCGGGGAAACCTGTGGTCTTACATGGCAGGACATCAACCTTGAAGAACAATGCCTGACCATAAAACGCAGTATCCGTTATGACGGAACGAAGCATAAAAATGTGATTGGAACAACCAAGCGAAAGAAAGTAAGGATTGTTGATTTTGGAGATACACTGACTGAAATATTGAAAGCAGCAAGACGGGAACAACTGAAAAGCCGGATGCAGTACGGGGAACTTTACCACCGCAACTACTACAAAGAGGTGCATGTAAAAAACAGGGTGTATTATGAATACTATCACCTTGACGGAACGCAGGAAGTCCCGGCAGATTATAAAGAAATATCCTTTGTCTGCCTCAGACCGGATGGTAGTCTGGAACTGCCGAGTACACTCGGCATTGCTTGCAGGTCAGTGTCAAAGAAGCTGGAAGGATTTGAAGATTTTCACTTCCACCAGTTACGTCACACCTACACCAGCAACCTGCTCTCCAACGGGGCGGCTCCGAAAGATGTACAGGAACTGTTAGGACATTCTGATGTCAGTACCACAATGAATATTTACGCTCACTCAACAAGAAAAGCAAAACGGGATTCCGCAAGACTTCTTGATAAAGTAGCGAGCAACGCTTAAACAAAAATTTCCCTTATTTCCCTTACGGATTCCGCATAAGGGCAAAAATAAGGGAAAATACATATCATTTCACTATCTAATGGGCTGAAAAGCCTGTAAAATAAGGAAAGTTCAGGAAATCTCTCCACAAATCCCAATTTATGAACCTAAAAAAGAGTATTTTTACTTGCTATTTCTATCACTCTTTTTGAGTAATACTCTGATAAAATGTCGCCAGTTGATTTAGTTTTTTATTTGATTTCTTATAGTCCATTCCTAACTCTCTATACATAACTGCCACAACCATAATGAATGACTTTATTGCTAAGTCTAATGCATACTCTTGTCCTTCATCCAAAGGACTGAGATCAATTGTTGCTAAGCAGTTACCAAGCCTGTTTGTATTTCCAAAATTACTGGCATGTAAAGAACAGCAGGCTCTCTTATATGCGAAGTATAAATTTATAACCATCGTTTTGTAATTTCCATCTGTATGTTCGATGACATATTCGCACATATCTGTAAAAGAGTAATGACCTGACCACCAATAATCTTTTAATTTGCTTACAGAAAATTGTTTCCGCAATTTCGCAAGCTCGTTCTCGTAGTCCTGCATTTTTTCTTTTTGTCCTGCGTACCTGCACATTGTTTTTAAATTTTTATATCTTTGCACATTATAATCAGCATAATATTTCTCTACCATTCTGTCTCTATCAACACCTTCACACTGTGCTTCAAATACAGAGATAATAATGAACTGTTCAAACAAATTACGGGCCAGGCCAAGGGCTCCATCCGGAAAACCATTTTTACATAATAAAATCAATTCACGGAGAGTCAAAAGACTTTTTCCCGTGCAGTTTAAAACAAGATTCATATACGATTCTTCCTGCTTATAATGGCCATGATTTATCTTATCCGATATCTCGTCTTCTATTAAATCTAAACACTCTTCTAATTCATCTATGCGGAATTTTAATATAATATCCTCTTGTGTCATCTGATCTCCTCATGATTTCATTCAATTCTATTAGCGTCAGACTCTAAATCAAAGTTTCTGTAATGCCACATACGCTTCCTGCAATGCTTCATGGAATTTTGATTCTTTTATTTCCGAAGTCAGACCAGGCTCATCAATATAAAATAAACAGGCTTCCGGTACTGTATCCATAAAGCACTTGTGAAACAGCGGATTTTCATAAGTATTTGCATATTCCGTATAAAAGGGTTCTGCTTGATCGTAATATTCTTCTTTCGTGATTCTTCCGTCCAGATAGTCCTTCATTTGATCTAACAAAACCGCTCTAAACTCCATGTCGCTCATGCTCATTTATCCACTCCCATTTTATATGTTAAAAATTACGGATTCCTGACAGGATTATATCACAACTATAATCCCATGTTCAACTGATCCGACAAATCGAACACCTTAAAATCCCATACTACTATTCCCATTACTCCATCAGCTTTTTATAGATTTCTTCCACATCATAGTCTGGAGCACACGATTTTGCCACATCCATGATTCTCTGCACCTTTCCCACATCATCTTCCTCCAGCTCATTTGCAATCGTGACTGCATCCTTGCCTTTTAATGCCTTTTTACACACCTTCCCGATCAGCCAGGTCAGCGATGCATACGCCAATCGTTCTTCCCTGACCTGTGCCCTGAAATCTTCCTCCGCCCATCTTAACTTTTCTTCCAAAGTAGCCATATTGTCTCTCTTTTACTCTTCTTCTGATTTTTTCATCGAACGATGAGCGTAAATATGAGGTGGTAGCAATGCAGGCTGACATAAACAGGTTCTGAGTATATTTCAGAATACTGAGTATAGAAAAGAAATGTCCGGAATAAAATAAAATTATATACGCAGGTGCCTTTTAGGTGGCTCGGAGAAGATCCGGGCTTTTTTATATTCGTTTTCAGGAGGTAATTTCACATGTTCAGGAACACAAAAGGAAACAGGCGTTTTCTGGATTTTTGGCTTTTTCTATTAAAAAAGAAATAAGCGACCGTTTGAAAATACTTTTCCCATTTTTCGTACCTGCTGCGGCACAATATGTTTTTGCTGCAGAAAAGAAAAAACCACAGCCAGTCAGGGTTTACCGACTGTCCGTGGTCTTTTCCAATTTATTATGACATATGTGTTTTTGCTCTTTGTTTCCGTTATAATGGGAATTAACAAATCCCCCAAACGAACCTCAAACCTCATCAATGGCATGACCGATATCATTTCTCATATATTTATTCCCAAATTCCACCCACTCGGTTGCCTTGTAAGCATTGGCACGGGCCTCTTTGAGATCGCCTCCTGTGGCTGTGACGCCCAGCACCCGGCCGCCGTTTGTGACGATCTGGCCCTGATCGTTTAATTTTGTGCCTGCATGGAATACAAAATATCCGTCTGCATCCTTAAAACGCTCCAGGCCGGAAATAGGATAGCCCTTTTCATAGTGCTCCGGATATCCGTCCGATGCCAGGACTACGCATACGGCTGCATTGTCCTCAAATTCCAGTTCCACCTGATCCAGAGTGCCGTCAATGCAGGCTTCAAAAAGATCTGCCAGATCGTTTTTCATCCTTGGGAGCACCACCTGGGTCTCCGGATCACCGAAGCGGGCGTTGTACTCCAGCACCTTGGGGCCATCTTCAGTGAGCATCAGACCAAAGAAAATGATCCCCTTAAATTCTCTGCCCTCCGCTCTCATGGCATCCACCGTAGGCTGATAGATCTTTTCCCTGCAGAATGCATCTACCTCGGAGGTATAGAAGGGACTTGGGGAAAATGTGCCCATTCCGCCTGTATTTAATCCCTGATCCCCATCCTTTGCCCGCTTGTGATCCTGAGCAGAAGTCATGATTTTGATGGTCTTTCCATCCACAAAGGATAAGACGGAAACCTCCCGTCCGGTCATAAATTCCTCGATTACGATCTCGTCTCCGGCAGAGCCAAACTGCTTATCCAGCATCAGGGTGCGTACCCCTTCCTTTGCTTCTTCCAGATTACTGCAGATTAAAACGCCTTTTCCCAGAGCCAGGCCGTCTGCCTTTAATACGATGGGCATTCTGGCAGTTTCCAGGTATTTGATGGCCTCCTCCGGGTCTGTGAAGGTTTCGTAAGCCGCTGTGGGGATATTGTATTTTTTCATCAGATCCTTTGAAAATGCCTTGGAACCCTCCAGAATCGCTGCATTTGCTCTGGGGCCGAAGGCACGCAGTCCTGCCGCCTCAAAGGCATCTACGGCTCCTGCTGCCAGAGGATCATCCGGAGCTACTACGGTTAAGTCAATCCCATGCTCCTTTGCAAAGGCCACCTGCCGGTCAAATTCCATCACGCCGATATTGACGCATTCTGCAATCTCTGCGATTCCCGCATTTCCGGGAGCACAGTAAATTTTTTCTACTCTGGGGCTTTTTGAAAGCTTCCATGCAATGGCATGCTCTCTTCCGCCGCCTCCTATGATCAGAATCTTCATATCAACTCTTCCTCTCCTATACTTCCCCATGGGCGATCATCTGGATTGCTTTTGGAAGAATAATCCATTCTGCCTGCTCCATGACCCGTCTCTGCAGGATTTCAGGAGTATCTCCCTTTTCCACCTCTACTGCCTTCTGCAGAATGATCGGCCCCGTATCCATACCGCCGTCCACATAATGTACCGTTGCACCTGTGACCTTTACGCCTCTTCTCAGCGCTTCCTCATGAACCTTCAGTCCATAATAGCCTACACCGCAGAAGGATGGGATCAGGGACGGATGGATATTGATGATCCTTCCCTCATATTTTTTCACCATAGCCTCAGGAATTTTTACCAAAAAGCCCGCCAGCACGACAAGATCCAGCTTATATTTATCTACTTTTTCAAGAAAGGCCCTGTTAAAGGCTTCCCTGCTCTCAAACTCCTTCGGAGATATACATACAGCCTCAATGCCGTGCGTTCTGGCCCGCTCTAAGGCATAAGCGCCGGGATTGTTGCTGATCACTACACTGATTTCCGTGTCTGTGATCTTCCCGCTGTCAACGGCGTCCAGAATTGCCTGCAGATTAGTGCCTCCGCCGGATACCATTATCCCTGTTCTTAACATAAGGCCACTCCCTTTTCGCTCTCTTCAATGGAGCCGATCACATAAGGAGTATCTCCGGCCGCCCGGATGGCCTCCATAGCCTTCTCTGCATCTGCCGGGTCAACTGCCACGATCATACCGATTCCCATATTGAAGGTGTTGTACATCATTTCTTCCGCAATATTTCCCTTTTCCTGTAAAAGCTTAAAGATTGCCGGAACCTCATAGCTGTCCTTTTTAATCACTGCACGGACGCCGTCCTTTAACATACGGGGCACATTTTCATAAAAACCGCCTCCGGTAATGTGGCTGCAGGCCTTTACGGCCACTCCGGCCTTTTTAATACTCTTTAATGCTTTTACATAGATACGGGTAGGCGCCAAAAGGGCTTCTCCAAGAGTCTTTCCCAGGCAGTCATAATAGGTATTTAATCCTTCTGCGGTCATCTCCTGCTCAAATACCTTGCGCACCAGTGAAAAACCATTAGAATGTACGCCGGTGGATGCCATACCGATGAGCACGTCTCCTGCCTTTAAGCTCTCTCCTGTGATCATTTCCTTCCGGTCGCAGACACCGACTGCAAAGCCTGCCAGATCGTAATCATCCTCAGGCATCAGTCCCGGATGCTCTGCCGTCTCGCCTCCAATCAAGGCAGCCTCAGACTGTAAGCACCCTTCAGCCACTCCCTTTACGATGTCGGCAATCTTTTCAGGATAATTCTTTCCGCAGGCAATGTAATCCAGGAAAAATAAAGGCTCGCCTCCGGCGCAGGCAATATCGTTTACGCACATGGCCACCGCATCAATACCGATGGTGTTATGCTTATCCATGATGATCGCCAGCTTCACCTTGGTACCGCATCCGTCTGTACCGGATAAAAGCACTGGATCCTCCATGTCCTTAATCTTTGACAGGGAAAACGCCCCTGAAAATCCGCCCAGACCGCCTAATACCTCCGGCCGCATGGTTTTCTTTACGTGCTCTTTCATCAGCTCTACGGACTTGTAACCCGCCTCTATATCTACTCCGGCTTTCTTATAATCCATCATCATCTCATCCTCTCCTTTACATCTGTGCAAGGTATTCTTTATAACCCAGTTTTTCCAGCTTTTCCGCCTTTTTTACCACATCATTTTTAAGGCCCTCGGAATACAATTTAAGCTTTTCAAGAAGCCCTGAATCAGAAGCAGCAAGGATCTTTGCCGCAAGGATGCCTGCATTGGCTCCTCCGTTGATGGCTACAGTGGCAACGGGAATGCCGCTTGGCATCTGTACGATGGAATAAAGGGAATCTACGCCGCCCAGGTCTGAGGTCTTCATAGGAATACCGATCACGGGAAGGGGGAATACAGCTGCACACATACCCGGCAGATGGGCTGCCTTTCCAGCTCCTGCGATAATTACCTTAAAGCCCTTTTCCTCGGCGCTCTTTGCCCACTGAAAGAAGATATCCGGCTCTCTGTGGGCAGAGATAATCGTCATCTCATAATCAATTCCCAGCTGATCCAGGATCTCCGCTGCCTTTGCCATAACCGGCATATCTGAGTCGCTGCCCATTACAATTCCTACTTTTGCCATGTTTCAATCTCCTTTTCTAATAATAAATATTAGCTTTTCTAATAAGTATCTTTTTATATCTTAATGTTACTTATAATTATAATACTAAGAAACTCTGGCAACGTCAATACTATTCTTTTAAAAAAGAAGCTTAAAAAAGGGCGCATTACAGCGCCCGGTTTAATTCCTCTGTTCCAGGCAACACAAACTGGCCGGCCTGAATCAGCAGAATTTCACTTCCGTCTGCCTTTACAGCCGTGATATCCCCCAGTTCATTATAAGGAATGGTAATATCTGTATGACAGCTGAAATAGGCTCTGGACATATCTTCTTTTCTTAAAAGGGAAATCTCATTGTCCCTGGCAATCACTTCTTTTCCGTCAGGATTGTACATGGGTGAATCCTCGGCAAAGCTGTAGCAGGTATCTCCCACTGCAAAGTGAGGCCCTGTCTTTTCTGCGATCAGGATAGGAAGCTTGCTGCCGATGTTGTATTTTTTTGCCATGGCATAAGCTGCGGTGTTGGTTCCAATAGCGAACTCGCCTAAGGGAAGCCAACTGTGACCGTTTAAGATTACCTGCTTTACCAGTTCTTTTCCTGAATCGAAATTTCTGCAGGAAAACTCCGTCACCCTTCCATCCTCAAACTCCAGACGAAGATCCTTAAAGAGATACTCCCTCACATAGACCTCCTTCACATGAAGCAGGCCCTTTGTTCCCTCTAATACCGGAGAAGTAAAGACTTCCCCCAGAGGAATATTTACATCGGAAACACAGTTTTCAAAGTTTGTTTCCCTGGAAGGGTCATTTAAAGTGTGCAGATGAACAGTCAGATCGGTTTCATTACCCTCCCGTCCTGTGATCCGCACATACTCCGCCTGATCCAATGCATCAATAAGCGTCTGCTGGATTTTCTGGTAGGTATCGTAATCCAAAGTATTGATCCGGATAGTTTCCTTAAAAATCTCCTCAAAATCAGGCCCGATCTCCGGTCTTGGAAATGCGATGATGGTAAAACTGGTCTCATCTCCGGGCATATACTGGTTCACGATCTGCCTGGATGCAGTGGCATAGGAAAGAGTCAGCTCCTGCTGGTGATCATTTAAAGAAAACGCAGTCTTCTTATTTACCGGCTCAAATTCCTCTTCCCCAAAGGTTTCCACCACAGCCGGACCGGCACACATAGCTGCCAGGTCTTTATATTCCTCATAAGCGGTTTTTAAAATAGACAGCTTGCGCTCCTTAAAAGCATTTCCCATATACAGGGCGCTGTCATAGCGGTGGTCATAATCATACTGGCGGTTGGCAGACGTACCGTAATATCCCCTTTTGCCGTTTGAACGGCGGTTTAATGACTCCACTGCGGCACGATAGCAGACCGGTTCCAGCCCCAGGCTGCGAAACTGCTCCACTGCACGGCGGATCATGCACTCAAATCCCAGCTGGTATTCCACTACCACTGTCTTTTTCTTTGAAAGATCCCTGCCCATTACCTCAAAGCCGCGGCGGTAGCCTTCTGTATAGGTATGGGCCATTTTTTCAATGGTTTCCTCCGGCAGCGAAGCCATAAACGCTGCCAGCCTACGCTCTGAATCAGAAACATACTCTCCGTACTGATACAGATAGCGCAGATCTGTCAGGTCTGAATCCATAATGATATCTGCTGCAAAGCTTAAAGCAGGATCCAGCCCTTCTCTGATCCGCCATGGCAGATGCAGATCTACATAATCGCTCACATACCAGTACAGCGCATCCCGTACCGCCTGCTCCCTGGGAGTCTCATTTTCCTCCTCCCATGCCTGGGTAAAAAGGTTATAAACCTCTAAAAAGGTCTCGCACAAAATCGCAATATATTCCAGGCGCATTTCAAAGGCATACACAATGCAGCCCCTGAGTTCTGTATAAAGAAAGGATAAAAGAGGGCCAAATTCCTTCCCCAGACAGTCTGCCGCATAATCAGGATTGGCAAAGCTCTCCCCATAATTTTCAGGGAGAATATCCTCATAAAGGCGGTGATTCCAGTCTGAAAGCTCCTCTAAGGAAAGCTTCTCCCAGCTCTCCGGCAGTTCTTTCTCCCCAATTCCCCTGGCAGTTAAAAGCTCACGGATCATGCCTAAGAATCCGGCGGTCCGTTTAAAATAAAGGCCGTATGGCAGACGAGCATCCTCCTCCTTAATCGAACGGATACGATCCAGAGAAAGCTCCAGGCGTTCCCTTACGGCTTCATTCTCTTCCCGTAATAATATTCTGTAATCCATAGAAAACTCCTACTCTACCGTCCTGTAAATCCTATGATAAGAATCACAGCCCAGATAATAATAAGAATGCCCTCCAGGGCGATTCCGATCTTAGCCAGGATATAGTTGCAGTTATCCTCCGTAAATGAAAGGATACCATACCACAGGCCTGCCGCAGCAGCCACAATGCTGGAAAACCCGTAGGCTCCTGTATTTAATCCTCCCTGTCCGGCTCCCTTTAAGGAAAGATAAATGCTGAAAGTTCCCAGCCCTAGTGCCAGGATTCCCAGTCCCAGACAGAAGAAGCTCTGTCTTGCAAAGGGATTTCTCACATAGGATATTTTATTTCCCACCTGTCTCAACGCTTCCACCTCCTGTAATGGATGAGAACCCTCACATAATGAGCGATCCCATGAATATAAAAGCCAATACCGGCTCCCAGCGTATTCAGGAACATATCGTCCACATCAAAGCTTCCCACCCGCAGGATCAGCTGAAGGGTTTCTAACATCAGGCTCCATATAAAGCCGAACATCACTGTATTATACCACAGGCGGCTTCTTTTGCTGATAATGGGCAGAAAGAAACCAAAAGGGATAAAGGCTGCGATATTACCTACAATATTGATCATAAAAAGGCCGAAGCCGAGAACCTCATAATAACGGAAATAACGGCCGATTTCTTTAAAAAGCACCAGATTGTAGGCATATTCCCGATCCGTTTCCGTTCGTCCGAAGGATTCTGAAAAAAACATAAAGTAGGCCAGAAGGCAGAGATACAGTATAAACAGTACCCATCCTGCCTTCTGGCGCGGGGTGGTATGTCGGATCATCACAGCCCGCCTGTTAAAATTCAATCTCGGATTTGCGCTTTAAAAGCAGCGCACCGTTTACGATTGAAATAATTCCCACAGCCAGTCCTATCACTGCAATGATGATACCCACAGCAATACAGCCGGCGCCGGTATTGCGCATGGTCTTATATACTCTTTCCATATTTTTACTGCCTTTCATGGTTTGTACAGCCAGGTTCCATTCTAAGCGAATGGTCACGCCTGCGCTCCATACTCTGCATAGTATGCGTCAATGGCTGCCTTTAATGTATCATTGATCACAATTTTTCCACCGCATTCCTTATTGTACAGGTATTCGGTCACATCTGCCATGGTAACAATGGCTGCTGTGGGGAAACCATAGAGATCCTTGATCTCGTCTAAAGCACTCTTTGTTCCCTTGCCACGTTCCATACGGTTTAAAGATACGATCAGACCCTTGATCTCCACATCGCCCTGAGCCTTTAAGATGGGGAAGGTCTCCTCGATAGACTTACCGGAGGTGGTTACATCCTCGATGATCATCACACGGTCTCCGTCCTTAATAGGACTTCCTAAAAGAATACCTGTATCGCCATGATCTTTTACCTCCTTACGGTTGGAGCAATAACGGATATCCTTTCCGTAAAGCTCACTGATCGCCATAGTGGTTGCCACGCTTAAGGGGATACCCTTATAAGCCGGTCCAAACAGCACGTCAAAATCCAGGCCAAAATTGTCATGGATGGCCTTTGCATAATATTCGCCCAGCTTACGCAGCTGTGTTCCTGTCACATATGCTCCTGCATTCATAAAAAACGGGGACTTACGTCCGCTCTTTAATGTAAAATCTCCAAACTTAAGTACATTGCTCTCTACCATAAATTCAATAAATTCCTGCTTATACTGTTCCATGTAATAAAACCTCCTTCATTTCTTCTACCTAATTTTACCATAGATTGCGGGCATTGTGAACTACCTATTGTCTGAAGCCAATGAACTTCCTGCTTCATAGACCTCGCTGCCTTACCCCACCGTCTAAAGCCAGTGGGATTGCGGCAGCCTCATTTCAACCTCCCAGCATAAATTTCTCTACGACCAGCCCCACCCCGTCCTCATTGTTTGAAGCAGTGATATAGTCCGCTGCATTGCGCACAGGAAGAACCGCATTTTCCATGGCCACTCCCAGACCGGCATACTGGATCATAGTCAGGTCATTATAGCCGTCTCCACAGGCGATCATCTCTTCCCGTTTCATGCCGATCCGCTCTAAAAGCCGCCCCAAAGACTGGGCCTTGTCAATTCCCTTTGGCATAACCTCCAGGAAAAATGGCTCTGAACGGTAGACGCTGAAATCCCGGCCCATGGCAGCCTTTACCCGCGGCTCCACCGTTACCAGATAATCTCCGTCATCCAGCATCAGAAACTTTGGAACCGGAAAGGACACATAGCCTTTCATGTCTTCTACCTGGCGCAGAGGCAGGTGATTGATATTAGATTCCTTGACAGCATAGGGACATTCCTTGTTGTTTGTGATGATCTCCTCCCCCTCATAGGTCAGGATATCCACTCCGTACTCCTCTGCCAGACCGATGATTTTCTCATTTGAATCCACGGGAAGCAGGGAGGAAAATACCACTTCCCCGGTGCCGCAGTTTGTGATCATACCGCCGTTATAGGATAAAATATAGCTTCCGTACGCTGCAAGCTCAAGCTCCTCTGCCAGCGGCTTGATCCCTGCTGTGGGCCGCCCGGAAGCCAGAACCACGATCTTTCCCATTTTCTGGGCTTCCATAAGAGCCTGTTTCGTTCTGGGAGTAATAATTTTATCCCTGTTTGTGAGGGTTCCGTCCAGATCCAGGACGATCATTTTATATTCCATTTTATAAATTCTCCTGATTTTTCATTTAAACTGCCGGTTGAAACCGCTGTATTCGTTTTATTTTACCAGATAACCATCTGTAAGAAAAGCCCGGATTCACCCTTGAGTTTCCGCTTTTTGCAATGTGACCTGGGGTCTGGTGTGCAGGGCGACTTTGAAGGTCATTAGAAAACCTTAGAAGATTAAATTTTTTGTTAAAATCCATATCAAACCTGTTTGAGCGCAGCGAGTTTTTGATATGGCTTTTGTTTTTAGAAAAATTTCAGACTCTTAGGCTTTCTTATGACCGGAAACCGGAGCCCTGCACACCAGACCCCAGGGTGCGGTGCAAAATGCGGAAACTCAAACGGATTCACCCTAATGCAAAACATGCAATACAATAACAGTATAAAACCATATCCAAGGAGATTCCATTATGTATGCAACTCATACCCGAAAACTCTGGCCTCTTCTCACAGCCGGAATCCTTGCTGCGCTGTCCCTCTCTGGCTGCCAGTCCTCCCTCTCCCCAGACGGACAGACTGCCGTCACCCTCAGCGAAGTAGCCCACTCCATCTTCTACGCCCCCCAGTACGCTGCCATTGAACTGGGCTATTTTGAAGAGGAGGGCATTGATCTGACTCTTGTAAATGCCGGAGGCGCTGACAAGGTGATGACCTCCTTAATCTCCGGAGACGCCCAGATCGGTTTTATGGGTTCAGAAGCCAGCATCTATGTTTATCAGGAAGGTTCGGATGATCCTGCCGTCAACTTTGCCCAGCTGACCCAGAGAGCCGGGAATTTTCTGGTAGGAAGGCAGGCTGAGGAAGATTTTAAATGGCAGGATCTGAGGGGTAAAACGGTGCTGGGAGGAAGAGCCGGTGGCGTACATATATCAATGTAAATTATGAGACGATTGTGATTTTGTGTAATTGGGTGGATGGATTGAATAGTGCGAAGAAGTCGCAACAAATAGAATAGCTTTAAATATAAGTGGAAATATTTTGTTAATATCTCCACTTATATTTTGCGAAATTTTGTTATCTTTTTCCAGTTAATCGGAAAACCCATATATTCAAAAAGATCATTTAATTTCAAATTTGAATTCTGCTTTTCATATCGGTCAAAAATATGCAATAATTGCTTTTTAAACAGTAAAAAATCGGTCTTTGGAAGTAGATAGCGAAAAGTAAT